>JANNJX010000615.1:0-4375 GCA_031396005.1 Burkholderiales bacterium | reverse complement strand
GCGACCGGTGTGTCGTTGTTGCCGGTGAGGGTGATTGTCAGCGTGCTGGTCTTGAAGGCACCGTACTCGTCGGTGACGGTGTAGCCGACGGTCACGATCTCAGTCGCGCCCTGGGCCAGGTGCTGGTAGGCACTGTTGCCCGCGTCGAAGCTGTAGCTGCCGTTGCTGTTGAAGGTCAAGCCGGCCGGCACCGGGCCTGTCGTGGCGTAACTCAAGACCGCGCCGTCATCGATGTCGCTGTCGTTGGTGGCAACCGTGCCGGTGATCGTCGTGTCTTCGTTGCCGGCGTTGGTGTCGGCGACTGCGACTGGTGTGTCGTTGGTGCCGGTGAGGGTGATTGTCAGCGTGCTGGTCGCGAACGCACCGTGCTCGTCGGTGACGGTGTAGCCGGCGGTCACGACTTCGACCGCACTTTGGGCTAGGTGCTGGTAAGCCGTGTTGCTCGCGTCGAAGCTGTAGCTGCCATTGCTGTTGAAGCTCAGGCCGGCGGGCACCGGGCCGGTCGTGGCATAGGTCAGGACTGCGCCGTCATCGACATCGCTGTCGTTGGTCGCAACTGTGCCGGTGACGATGTTGTCTTCGTTGCCGGCGTTGGTGTCGGCCACCGCGATCGGCGTGTCATTGGTGCCCGTCAGCGCGATTGTCAGCGTGCTGTTTGCAAAGGCACCATGCTCGTCGGTCACGGTGTAGCTGGCGACAACGTTCTGCGTCGCACCCTGCGCCAGATGTTGGTACACAGCATTCGACGCGTCGAAGGTGTAGCTGCCGTCAGGGTTGATCGTCAGGCCGGCCACTGCACCGACTTGTGCGTAGCTCAGCACAGCGCCGTCGTCGGCATCGCCGTCGTTGGTCGCGACGTTGCCGGTGATTGTCCTGTCTTCCAGGCCGCTATTGGTGTCCGCGATCGCCACCGGCGTGTCGTTGGTGCCGGTCAGCGTGATCGTCAACGTGCTGATGCTCGAAGCGCTATGTTGGTCGGTGACGGTGTAGCTGGCGACAACGTCCGTTGTCGCGCCTTGGGCAAGGTGCTGGTAGGCGGCGTTGCCTGCATCGAAGCTGTAGCTGCCATCGGCATTGATCGTCAGGCCGGCCACCGCGCCGACTTGACCGTAGGTCAGCACGGCGCCGTCGTCGGCGTCACTGTCGTTGGCGGCCACCGTGCCCGTGATGATCGTGTCTTCGTTGCCGGAGTTCGTATCGACCACGGCGACCGGCACGTCATTGGCGCCAGTCAGCGTGATCGTCAACGTGCTGGCGCTCGAAGCGCCGTGTTGATCGGTGACTGCGTAGCTTGCAACCACGTCGGCAGTGACACCTTGCGCCAGGTGCTGGTAGGCGGCGTTGCCGGCATCGAAGCTGTAGCTGCCATCGGCATTGATCGTCAGGCCGGCCACCGCGCTGACCTGCGCGTAGCTGAGCACGGCGCCGTTGTCGATATCGCTGTCGTTGGTCGCCACCGTGCCTGTGAGCGTCGTGTCTTCGGCGCCGCTGCGCGTGTCGGCCACGGCGACTGGCGCGTCGTTGGTGCCGGTGATCGTTAGCGTCACCGTGCTCGGCGTGCCGTCGATGCTGGCCACGTGGAAGACCTCGCCGACGCTCTGGCCGACGGCGAGGTGATCGAAGGCGCTGTTGGCGGTGAAGGCCCACGCGCCGGCGGCATCGATGGCGAAGGCGCCGATCGCGCCGACAGTGCTAGCGCCGACGAAGACGTTGTCCGGGTTGTCGACGTCGTCGCTCGTCAGCGTGCCGCCTGTGGCGAGCGGTGCATCGGTTTCGTTCAGCGCCACCACGGCGCTGCTGACCACGGCGGCATCGTTGGTGCCGAGGATGTTGATCGTGACGCTGGTGTGCGTGCCATCGGCGCTCACCACGTCGAAGCTGTCGCTGTAGGTCTGCCCGGCGACGAACTCGTCGTGCGCAGAGTTGGCGTTGTAGGTCCAGGCGCCGGCCGCGTCGACCGCAAAGGTGCCGTAGGCGCCGGCGCTGCCGGCCTGCGCAACAAAGGTCGCCGGGCTGTCGACGTCGCTGATGGTCAGCACACCGCTGGTGGCGAGCGGCGCGTTGGTTTCGATGAGATTGCGCACGTCGGCGCTCAGCACCGCTGCATCATTGCTGCCGGTGATGGTGACGGTGATGACCTGCGTCGTGCCGTCGGCGGTGGCGACGGTGACGCTGTCGGTGTAGGTCTGCCCGGCGACGAATTCGTCGTGGGCGTTGTTCATCGTGTAGGTCCAGGTGCCGGCGGCATCGATGCTGAAAGTGCCGTGGCCGTTGCCGCCGGCCGTGTTGGTCTGCGCGACGAAGGTGGCCGGGCCGTCGATGTCGGTGGCGTTCAAGTCGCCGCCGATGCTCTGCGCGGCGTTGGTCTCTGTCAGCGCGGCGGTGCTCTGGCCGCTGATGATCGCGGCGTCGTTGGTGCCGGTGATGGTGACGGTGAAGCTCGCCGTCTGCGTCGAGCTGCCATCGACGTTGTTCTGCAGCACGGTGTAGGTGAAGGTCTGGCTCACCGTCTGGCCGGCGGCCAGCGCGTCGGCAGCGCCGGCATCGACCGTCCAGCTGCCGTTGGCGTTGATCGTCACCGTGGCACCGTAGAGCGCGGCCGAGGTGAAGGTGGCGCCAGGCGCCAGGTTGGTGGCGCCGGCGCTCCAGCCGGTGATGCTGAGCGTGTCGCCGGCGCCCGCGCCGTCGTTGGCGAGCAGGTTGCCGTTGGTGCCGGCAGCCGTGGCGACTTCGTCTTCGGCCAGCGTCACCGCGTTGTTGCCCGGGCTGACGACGCTGAAGGTGGTTTCGCCGATCTTGGCCGAACCGTTGCGCGAGCTCTCGAAGATGCCGTCGCCGTTGCTGTCCAGGCCGACCGAGGTGATGCGCGCACCGAAGGCGACGTTGCTGAAGTCGGACAGATCCAGGCCGCCGGCTGCGCTGGTCTTCAGCGTGAAGGTGAAGGCGCGGATGTCGTCGCCGTGGCCGATGCCGGCGCCGCCGAATTCGACGCCGACGTCATAGCCCCCGCCGTCACCGAGCAGGCCCTGCATGTTGGCGCCATTGCCGAGGTCCTTGATCGTGTCGTTGCCTTGCTGCAGTTCCGTCAAACCCGGCGCGGCGACGACGCTGAGTGTGCCGATCAGCGATTCATCAGCGATGTCGAAGAACAGGCCGCGCAAGTCGCCGACATAGCCATTCAACTGCGTGACATTGACGGTCACGCTGCCATCGGCGTTTTCGGTGATCACCAGGCGCACCGCCGGCACGTTGCCGCCGGTCGAACTGTCGTTGATGAGAAAGGTCATCGAGGCCATGGTTTGCTCTTTCGGTTGCGCAGACGGTGTGAAGGGCACGAGGCACGCAGGCGAGCCTCGGGCGGGTTGGCGGCATCCTAGAAGCGCCTCACGCGTGTCTGCACCCCCGAAGCCGACAGCGCCACCACGAAGCTGGGGGAGCCGGGCAGGCAGCGCTTACAGCGCTCGGGGGCCTGCGCGCCGCG
Source organism: Burkholderiales bacterium (assembly GCA_031396005.1). GTDB lineage: Bacteria > Pseudomonadota > Gammaproteobacteria > Burkholderiales > Burkholderiaceae_C > CADEEN01. The sequence continues at coordinate 894 of JANNJX010000615.1, read as the reverse complement.
CCCGGCCCGCGCCGCGCGGTGCGATCACGCCAGCAGTTGCAGCAGCAACTCCACGCGGGCCTGCACCGGCGACAGCGCGCCGGCCGAGCGCAGCAAGGCGCTGCCGATCACCGGCCCGGCGGCGCAGCGCGTGCTGCGCAGCACCTGCACTCCGGCGGCTTGCGCGCGCAGCAGCGCGGCTTCGAGATCGCGGTGCAGCGTGCCGTTGCCGGTACCGGCCGCGACGATGCCGTGCACGCCTTGCGCCACCAACGCATCGACCACGAGGCCGTGGGCGCCGGCGTGGTTGATCACGATCTCGACGCGCGGCCACTGGCCCACATCGCGCGCGATGTGGGCCAGGCCCAGCGCGGCGCCGCGCGGCGGCTCGCGCCACCAGCGCGGCGCGCCCTCTTCGAGAGTCGCCAGCGGCCCGGCATCGCTGGCCGCGAACGCGTCGGTGCGGTAGCTGTGCACCTTGCGCACTTCGGCGCCGGACCAGACGCGGCCGGCGATGGCGACGAGCACGCCGCGCGCCTGGGCATCGCGAACCGTGCTGACGGCGTCGAATAGGTTCTGCGGTCCATCGGCGGCGATGGCAGTGGCCGGCCGCATCGCCGCCGTCAGCACCAGCGGCTTGAAGGGCGCCAGCACCCGGTGCAGAAAGTACGCCGTCTCTTCGAGCGTGTCGGTGCCATGCGTGACGACGACGCCGGCCACGTCGGCGCGCGCCAGGTGGTGCGCGGCACGCGCGGCCAGCGCCTGCCAGGTCGTGTGGTCCATGTCCTTGCTGTCGAGCTGCGCGATCTGCTCGCACTCGATGTCCAGGTCACGCAAGGCCGGCACCGCGGCGACGAGGTGGCCGACGCCGATCTGCGCAGCGGCGTAGCCCACCGCATCGGCGGCGCTGGCGGC
>JANNJX010000599.1:0-6072 GCA_031396005.1 Burkholderiales bacterium | reverse complement strand
CATCGAGAAGACGCGGCCGTGCTGCTCGGCGATGGCGTGCGCAGCGAGCTTGAACAGCATCACGCGGTCGGCGGTGGCCAGCGCGTCGGCATGGGCGAAGTTGACTTCGTACTGGCCGTGCGCGTCTTCGTGGTCGAGCTGAAGCACGTCGAGCCCGCAGCGTTCGAGCGCGTCTTGCAGTTGCAGCAGCAACGGCACCTGACGCGCCAGGCTCTTCAGGTCGTAGCTCGGTTTGGACAGGCGATCACGGTCGTCGGCGGGCAACCAACGCGCCCCGTCGCGTTTCAACAGAAAGAACTCGGGCTCGATGCCGACCTGCAACGTCCAGTTCTTCTTCGCCAGTCGCGCCACCTGCCTCGACAGCACCTGCCGCGGACAAGCCTCGAACGGTTCGCCGGCGACGAAGCCTTCACCGACGATGCGTGCCACGCCCGGCATCCAAGGCAGCGCCTGCGCCGTGCTCGGCACGCCGCGCGCGAAATACTCTGACTGTTTGCCGGTGCGCGCCAGGCCCGTGCCCCAGATGGACGGGCCGGAGAAGCCGGCTCCCATGATGATGACGTCGTCGAGGTGCGCCAGCGGCACCAGCTTGCCGCGGGCCGTGCCGTGGATGTCGGTGAACTGCACCAGCAGGCTGTGCACGCCTTGGCCGGCGAGGCGGTCGCGGATGGCTTTCATGTCACGCCTTCAGCAGCGACTCGCTGACGATGCCCATTGCTTCGTCGAATACAGCCTGTGTGGTCGTCAGCGGGAACAGAAAGCGCACGACGTTGGCGTTGACGCCGCAGGTCAGCAGGATCAGCTTGCGCTCGAGTGCTTCGGCTTGCACGCGCTTGGTGAACTCGGCGTCGGGGTTGCCTTGCGCGTCGTTGAATTCGACGGCGACCATGGCACCGAGGCCGCGCACGTCGGCGATCTGTTTGACGCGAGGCTTCAAGCCTTCGAGCACGCCCTTCAATTGCTCGCCGAGCTTTCCCCCGCGCTCGGGCAGTTTTTCTGCGGCCATGATGTCGATCACCGCATGCGCCGCCGCAATCGCCAGCGGGTTGCCGGCGTAGGTGCCACCCAGGCCGCCGGGCGCGGGTGCGTCCATGATCTCGGCGCGGCCGGTGACGGCCGACAGCGGCGTGCCCGCGGCCAGGCTCTTGGCGATCGTCATCAGGTCGGGCACGACGGGAGCGAAATGCTCCGTCGCAAACATCTTGCCGGTGCGGCCGAAGCCGGTTTGCACTTCGTCGGCGATCAACACGATGCCGTGCTCGTCGCAGAGTTCACGCAGCCAGTTCACCGCCTCGGCATGGATGACGTTGAAGCCGCCTTCGCCCTGCACCGGCTCGAAGACGATGGCGGCGACGCGCGACGGTTCGATGTCGGCCTTGAACAAGTGCTGCATGGCCTTCTTCACTTCGGCCAGCGATGCGCAATGGCAGGGGAAGGGCGCGTGGTAGAGCTCCGGCGGGAAGGGGCCGAAGCCGGCCTTGTAGGGCTGCACCTTGCCGGTCAGCGAGACAGCGAACATCGAGCGGCCGTGGAAGGCGCCGCCGAAAGCGATGACGCCCGAACGCTTGGTGTACGAGCGCGCGATCTTCACCGCGTTTTCGATCGCCTCGGCGCCGGTGGAGAAAAGCGCCGTCTTTTTCGCGTGTGTGCCCGGCGTGAGCTGGTTCAACTTCTCGGCCAGCGCGACATAACTTTCGTACGGCACGACCTGGTAGCAGGTGTGCGTGAAGCGTTTCAACTGCGCCTCGATCGCGGCGAGCACCTTCGGGTGGCCGTGGCCGACGTTCATCACTGCGATGCCGCCGGCAAAGTCGATGTAGCGCTGGCCCTGCACGTCCCACAACTCGGCGCCTTGTGCGCGCTCGGCAAAGAAGGTGCCCATGACGCCGACGCCGCGCGGCGTGGCGGCGGCCTTGCGGGCCATCAGGTGTTCGTTCTTCGAGTGGTTCATGCGCCACGCCTTTCGTGGATTCAGGCCGGATCGATTCTCAGCCAGGTGGTCTTCAACTCGGTGTACTTGTCCAGCGCATGCAGGCTCTTGTCGCGCCCGTTGCCGCTCTGCTTGTAGCCGCCGAAGGGCACCGTCATGTCGTCCTCGTCGTATTGGTTGACGTGCACGGTGCCGGCGCGCAAGGCGCGCGCCACGCGGTGCGCGCGGTTGATGTTGTCGCTCCAGACGCTGGCCTGCAAACCATACGCCGACGCATTGGCCAGCGCAATCGCTTCGGCTTCGGTCTTGAAGCGGATCACGCTCATCACCGGGCCGAAGATTTCCTCGCGCGCGATCGACATGCCGTTGTCGACGCGGTCGAACACCGTCGGCTCGACGTAAAAGCCGCCGCTGGCCTCGCGCGCTCGCGTGCCGCCGGTGACTGTGCGTGCGCCTTCACGTTGGCCGGCGTCGATGAAGCCCATCACGGTGCGCAACTGTCCTTCGTCAACCAGCGCGCCCATTTCGGCCTTCGCGTCGAGCGGGTCGGCGGCGCGATACTTCGGCGCTTCGGCGGCGACGATGTCGACGAAGCGCTCGGCGACGCTTTCATGCACGAGCACGCGCGATGGCGCATTGCAGCTCTCGCCCTGGTTGAAGAACATGCTGCCGGCAGCGGTCTTGGCGGCGCGCTCGATGTCGGCGAAGTCATCGAAAACAACGAAGGCGCTTTTGCCGCCGAGCTCGTTGTAGACGCGCTTCAAATTGCTGCGACCAGCGTACTCGAGCATCTTGCGGCCGACGCGCGTGCTGCCGGTGAAGCCGATCGCGTCCACGTCCATGTGCAACGCCAACGCTTCGCCGGCTTCACCGCCGTGGCCGGGCACCACGTTGAAGATGCCCGGCGGAATGCCGGCTTCGAGCGCGAGTTCAGCCAAACGCAGAGCGGTGTACGGCGACTTCTCGCTCGGCTTCAACACGACCGAGTTGCCGGTGGCCAGCGCCGGACCCAACTTCCACGCCGCCATGATCATCGGGTAGTTCCAGGGCACGACGACGCCGATCACGCCCATCGGCTCGCGCGTGATCAGCGCCAGCGAGTTCGCCGGTGTCGGTGCGATCTCGTCGTAGACCTTGTCGATCGCTTCTGCATACCAGGCGATCGTGCGCGCAGCGGACGGCACATCGACGGCGAGCGAGTACTGGATCGGCTTGCCCATGTCGAGCGTTTCGAGCAGCGCCAGTTCTTCCTTGGCGGCGAGGATCTTCGCGGCGAAAGCCTGCAGCAGCTTCTTGCGCACGGCGGGCGGCTTGCCGCACCAGCGGCCGTCGGCGAACGCGGCGCGCGCGCTCTTCACTGCCGCATCGACATCGGCTTCGCGACAACGGGCAACCGGCCCGAGCGTGCGGCCATCGATCGGCGAGGTCTTGATGAAGGTCTCGTCGCCGACGGCATCGCAACGCCGGCCATCGATCAGCGCACGGCCGTCGAACTGCATCGCGCGCGCCCGTGCAAACCAATCGACGGTGCCCATGGCTAGAAGGCGACCACGACGGACGTGCCGAACAGGTTGTTGCTCTTGCGATAGCCGCCGCTCTTAACGTCGAGGAACACCGGCAGGTTGGCGCGATCGAGTCGGTACTCCGCCTTGATCGTCGTCTCGAGGTTGAACGCGTACGACAAACCGATCGAGAGCGCAGTGCGGTTGGCGCCCTTGTTCAGATCACCTGCCAGATCGGGGCCAATGCCGTTGCGGTCGTCGGCAAAGGTGTAGCCGAGCAGACCGCCGCCGTTCTTCTTGTTGGCCAGATAGTCCATGCGCACGATGCCTTCCAGGCGCGGATCGAACTTGTAGGCGGCCAGGGCCGACAGACCCCACCAGCGCGCATCGCGCAGCGCGCCGGTGACCGGGTCGGGCGTGACCGACGCCTTCTTCTGCTGGCCGAAGCTGACCTGGCCTTGCACCGTGACGTCGCCGCGGATGAAGTAGGCATCGAACTCGAACAGGTCGACGCGCGAGTTGTCCTGCGCGAGGACCTCGCTGGTGATCGGGTCGATCTCGTTCTCGCTGAAGTTGGACGCCTTGCCATGCACGCCGGCGAAGCCGAAGCCCTGGAACTCGCCGCGCGAGTAGTCGACGCGGTAGGCGATCACCGGCCCCTTCTGACCCTGCGGGTTCTTCGACGCGTTCATCTGGCCGAGCATGCCGCGGTACCACCACTTGCCGCGGGTGATGTCCAGGCCGGCGCCGGTGTAGGCGGTGGGCAGCGTGAAGTCGAACAGCAGGTTGTGCGTGATCAGCTTGTTCAGCGTCGGTTGCAGGTACTCGTAGCCCGACCAGTCGGGCATGTGGCCGGCGATGAAGCGCGTTTGCAGGTCGGACAGCGGCACCGAGATGGTGGCTTCGTGCACGATGCCGCCGTTGCCGATGACCGAGTCTGTGCCGCGATTCGGCACGAGGGTCAGGCGGTAGCGCGTGCCGGAATCGGTCTCCTTCTGGAAGTCGATGGCGACGGCGCCGAAGTACGAGTTGTCGTAGTTGTAGCCGTCGTCGGCGACGTTGTTCAAGAACTGGAAGCCGGCGCGGTTCTGGCGCTGGTTGACGATGTACGTCGGGTCGGCATAGCCGCTGATCGTCAGGTTCTTCAGGCCCTGCGCGTCGCGGCTGTCTTCCATCGCCTCAGCCTTGACCGTGACGCGGCTCAACTCGCGCGCCTGCTCGGGCGTCATGCCCCACTGGCCGTCCTTCGGCTTCGCAGTTTCGGCCGCTTGCAGCTTGCGCTCGAGGTCCGCCACGCGGTCACGCAGCGCCTTCAATTCATTGAGCACTTCGGTGTTGCTTTGCGCGAACGCAGGCAACGCGCCGGACAAAACAGCAGCAAGGACGGTGAGGCGCAGTGTGCTCTTCATGTGGACTTCCTCTTGTCGTGGGTTGGAATCAATTGCGCAATGCGGCGGCCATTTCCTGCTGGCGGCGGCGCTCGGTGCGGGCGATGAGGTAGCTGGCAGCGACGACGCCGACGGCGACGAGCACGACGATGATCGTCGCCACCGCGTTGACGCTCGGGTTCAGGCCGAGCTTGGCGCGCGAGAAGATCACCAGAGGCATCGTCGTCGCTCCCGGGCCGGTGAGAAAGGCCGAGAGCACGACATCGTCGAGCGAGATCGTGAAGGTCAGCAACCAGGCCGAGGCTAGCGCCTGCGCGATCATCGGCAGCGTGACCAGCCAGAACACCTGGTGCGGGCGCGCGCCGAGGTCCATCGCCGCTTCTTCGAGCTGCGGGTTCAGGTCTTGCAAGCGCGCTTGAATCACCACCGTGGCATAGGCCATGCCGAGCAGCAGGTGACCGATCCAGATGGTGAGCGCGCCCTTTTCCGGAAAGCCGATCGCGTTCTGCACGCTGACCAGCATCAGCAGCAGGGACAGGCCGACGACCACTTCGGGCATCACCAGCGGCGCGTTGACCATGCCCGAGAACAGCGTGCGGCCTTTGAAGCGGCGGTACTTCACCAATGCGAACGCAGCGAGTGTGCCGAGCACGACTGAGCCGCAGGCCGTGAAGAACGCGATCTTCAGGCTGACCCAGAAGCCGGCGAGGATCTCGCGGTCCTCGAGCAGCGCCGCGTACCACTTGAGCGTGAAACCGCGCCAGATGTTGGGCAGTTGCGAATCGTTGAAGGAGAAGATGACGAGCGCTGCGATCGGCAGGTACAGGAAGGCATAGCCGCCGAGCAGCCAGGCTTTGCCGAAGAAGCCTGTTCTCATGGCAGGGCGTCCGTGGCTTGCTGCGCTGATTGCGCTAGGCCCGAGGGCGGCGCGGCGCCCGCGCTCATGCAGGATTTGCAGAAATCGCACGGTCGCCACACCGCCCTCGGGCCGGTCGAGCCGGTGTTTCTTCGCCACCTCGTAGAAGAACTGCCGGCACCGGCAAGGCGGCGGGCGGGCCGCGGGCGCAGCGCATAGGCGCGGCCGAGGAACGCAGCCTTTGGGTCGGCGCGTGTACTCACGCGCTTCGTCAACTGACTCACCGCGTCTGTTCGAGCGCAACGAACGCAGTGAGTGAAGCGAGTTACGCGGTGCGACCCAAAGGTGAGTACCACAGGGAACCCGTAGCGCAGCGAAGGGCAAGCCTCTGCGCTG
>JANNJX010000598.1:0-5009 GCA_031396005.1 Burkholderiales bacterium | reverse complement strand
ACGTCGTCGTCGGGATGCAGCGCGTGCTGCATTTCGCGAACGCCGACGCCGTTGACGAAGATGCGCATGTTGGGTCGCAGCAGGTTCTGCTCGTCAACGACGCGAAAGCGCAGTCCGGGGTAGCGGCGATCGAGGTCGGCGAACATCTCGTCCAGCGTGCTGCCCGCGGCCTCGACATGGGACTCGCGTGTGTACGAGCGCAGCGCCCCGGGGATCAGCACCTTCATCAGCCCTGCTCCGACACGTCCGATCCGCGGCTGCGGCTCATGCGATCTCGGCCACTTCCACGGCATAGATCTCCGGCAGGTGGCGCGCGATGTTCGACCAACGCGCGCCTTCGTCGCGACCGATCCACAACTCGCCGCTGGTGGTGCCGAGGTACAGCGCCGGCGCGGCCTGCGCATCCACCGTCATCGCCTGGCGCTTCACGGTCCACCAGGCCTGGCTCTCGGGCAGGCCCTGGTCCAGCCGCTGCCAGGTGCGGCCGGCATTGCGCGTGACGTAGGCCGACGGGCGGCCGTCGGGGCTGGTGCGCGGCCAGACGGTGGTGCCGTCCATCGGGAAGACCCAGGCCGTGTCGGCGTCGCGCGGGTGCACGACCATCGGGAAGCCGATGTCGCCCACGCGCTTGGGCATCTTGCGGCCGATGCGTTGCCACACGTCACCCGTTGGGTCGCCGGACCTGTCGAGCCGGTAGATGCCGCAGTGGTTCTGCTGGTACAGCCGGTCGGGGTGGCTCGGGCACAGGCGAACGCAATGCGGGTCGTGAAAGGTGACGGTGGCGGCATCGAAGCCTTCGACCACTTCCATGCCCTTGATCAGCGTGGCCCAACTGCGCCCGGCGTCACGCGACTCGTGCACGCCACCGCCCGACATCGCGAAGAGCAGGTGCGATGCATCGCGCGGATCGACGATGACCGAATGCAGCTTTGGCCCGTCGGGCGTGCCGTCCTGCACCGTGCCCATCCACTCGCGCAACTGCGCGTCATCGTTCACCGCCGGCAGCGGCGCCCAGCTGACGCCGCCGTCCTCCGAGCGGAACAGGCCTTGCGGCGAGGTGCCCGCGTACCAGGTGTCGCGCTCGCTGGCATGGCCGGGGGTCAGCCAGAAGGTGTGATCCACCGAGCGGGCGGGCAGGCCGCCGGATGGTGGCGCGAAGGCCGGCGGTTGCTTGGCCTCCTTCCAGGTGCGGCCGAAGTTGGTGGAGCGAAAGATCGTCGGGCCGAGGTGGCCGGTCTTGGCCGCGGCCAACAGGGTGCGGCCGTCACGCGGGTCGAACTGCACATGGCTGATGTTGTGGCCCAGGAAGTGCGGGCCGTCTGCCGCCCAGGCGCGGCGCTTGGCGTCGCCGTGGAAGAGCCACGCGCCCTTGCGCGTGGCCACGAGGACGAGCAGGCGCTTGCGCGACGTGGTCGTGCTGCGCTTCATTTGAAGGCGATCGGCGCGCCGTTGACAGCCCAGCTCACGCCGAAGCGGTCCGTCAACATGCCGAAAGTCTGGGCCCAGAACGCGGGCGCCATCGGCATCGTCACCTGCCCGCCTTGTGAGAGGGCGTTGAACGCGCCGTGAGCCTGGTCGATGGTGTCGTACTGCAGCGCCAGCATCACGCCCTTGACGCCGTCGTACGGCATGCCGGGCGGCGTGTCGCCGGCAAACAGCATCGCGCCGCCGGGCAGTGCCAGGCACGCATGCATGATGCCGTCGCCGCTGGGCACGCCGGCGTCAGCGCAGCCTTCGCTGGGCATGGCCGGCGCGGGCATGTCGGCATAGCTCATCATCGTTTCGATCTTCGCGCCGAGGGCCTTTTCGTAGAACGCGAAGGCCTCGCGGGTGTTGCCGTCAAAGCTGAGGTAAGGGGTCAGGGTCGTGGACATGGTGGGGCTCCTGTTGCAAGAGTGGCTGGATTTGCGATGCCAGCATTTCTCGACGAACGGACGGGACGGAAATCGACACCGGCCGCGAACAATTTTCAGCCACCGACCTTCAATGGCACATCAGCGCGACCCCTGCTGCTCCATCAGCAGGTATGTGTTGTAGGCGTTCATCCGATTGACCGCCTTGAACAACGGCATCTGCTCGAAGCGCGACCAGTCGGTCTTGGCATAGGCCTCGTCGAACGGTTCGAGGTCGCGCGCCGCATCGCCCATGGACTTGCGCAGGTGCAGCAGGTAGTCGCGCGTCAGGGCCAGGTCGGCGGCTGCATCCGTGGACACCGGCCCATGGCCAGGAACCACCACACGCGCCTTGACGTCGAGCAGTTGCGTCAGCGAGACGATCCACTGCCGGCTGTCGGCCTGGCCGACGAAAGGGATGCGGCCCTGGAACACCAAGTCGCCGGCGAACAGCACACCGAGCTGCGGCACGAACACCGCCAGGTCTTCCGTCGTGTGCGCCGGGCCGGCGTGGCGAAGCTGGAAGTCGAGGCCACCCAGGCGCAGCGTCGTGTCCTGGTCCAGCCAGCGGTCGGCGCCGAGAACCTGCGTCTTGTCGTCGATCCACGGGAACAAATCCTTCCGGCTGGCTTCGAGCCGCAGGCGTGCGCTGTCGGAACCGAGGTACTCGCGCCCGGCCTGGTGGGCGATGATCGTCGCGCCGGCCGCCTTGAACGCTTGCAGGCCGTAGATGTGGTCGGCGTGGTAATGCGTGACGATGACGTAGCGGATCGGCTTCGGCGTGATGCGGCGGATCTCTGCGATCAGCTCTTCGGCCAGCGCCGGCGAACCCAGGGCGTCGATGACGACCACGCCTTCGTCGGTGACAACTAATCCGGCGTTCGAGATGAAGTTGCGGTTGGCAGACGAGCCCATGGCGGCCTCGCCTTGCACAAACCACACGTCGGGCGCGACGGAGCGCGCACGCACGGGAATGTTGTCAGCCGCGTTCGCGAATGCCGAGGAGAACAGCAGAACAAGAGCGGCCCAGCGCGCGATGCGTGAACGCCGAGCCGTCACGCGATGACCTCAGGGCTTGATGTAGGCCGAGCCTTGCGCCTGCAGCTTGGCGATGCGCACGACGCCCGAGGGCGTGAACGTGGCCTCCTGGATGAACTGCTCCTTCTTCAGCTCGCGGTTCTTCAGCGTGATCTCGCAGATCTCGAAGGCCACACCGCGGCCCTTCAGCGCCGACACCAGCGGCGCGTAGTCCGTGCCGTTGGCCGCCTTGGCACCCTCCATCAGCATGTCGACGCCTTCGGCATGCGTGACGACGGTGATCCTGGCCGCCGGATCAACGTCGAGGTGGTTGCGCAGATTGCGCAGGCCCTTGAGCCCCTGAGCCGCCGCGTTGTCGAAGTGATAGACGACACGGTCTTGCGCCGAGGTGACGGTGGCAGCCAGGCAAAGCATCGCGCCGAGCATGACTTGTCGGATCGTTTTCATCACAGCACCTACTGGTTGACCGGTGACTTCGGATCCAGCAGCAGCGCCATCAGGTGCTTCAACTGCGTCTCGTCGAGCATCTTGCGGTGGCCGAAGCGCGGCATGCCGGAGCAGGCGTTGTAAGCCTTGGCGTTGTAGAGCTTGCCCCAGGTGTACTCGACGATCGGCTTCGACGCCGGGCTCGCCGGGTCGGCGACACCGCGCAGCTTGCCGTACTGGTACAGGCTCGGGCCGATGGTGCCGTAGGAGATCTCGGCCTTGCTGAGCTGGTGGCAGTTGTAGCAGTTGCCGCCGTTGGCACTGGTGGCGGCCGAGGGATCGGTCCACGTCATGCCGCGGCCGTTCTGCGCCAGCTTCTCGCCTTCTTTCCAGTCACCGATGAAGGCGCCGTCGGCAGGCAGCTTCACCGTGGCCAGATTGGCCGCTTCGATGGCCTTCGTGCGCGCCTCCGGCAAGGGCTTGCCCTCGGACTTCGAGCACTCGGCGTTCGAGGCGTCCTGCTGCAGCCGATCGACGGTGGCGATGCCTTGGTCGCGGAACGACGTGTTCATCAGCTCGGCCATCAGTGCGTCGTAGTTGGGCGCGGGAGCCACAGAGGCGCAACCGGCGAGCAGCAACAACGCTGACAGACCCACGCTCGAACAGAAGGACTTGAGGTGGTTCATGCTCGGCTCTTCAGCGCTTGATCGACGGTGCGATCGACTGTGCACCTTGGGCGTTGACGCCCATGTAAACGCCCAGGGCCACGGTCACATCGGAGCCGTAGCCGGGGAACGGGAAGCGCTGCTGGCGATAGCAGTCGTTGAGCCGGCGCTGCATGCCCCACAGGTCGCCGCTGCTGACGCGGTAGGCGGGCCAGGCCGCGAAGCCGATGCCGTCGCCGGGGTTCTTGGTCAGGTCTGGCAGGTCTTGCAGGCGGATGCGTTTGCCGGCCTCGCTGTGACACGACGCACAGGAAAAATCGTACGGCCCGGCGCGAAAGAAGAAGACGCGCTTGCCGAGCTCGAGCATCTTCTTCTCTTCGGCGTGAGCCTGCGGCAGGTTGAACTTCAAGCCGCGCGACTCGGCGGCGATCCACGCCACCAGGCCTTCGATGTTGGCTTGCTCGCCACGGCCGAACGGCGTCTTGGCGATGTCGGCGGCGTTGAATCCCTGAAGCATTTCCATGCAGGTCAGCAGCCGCGACTCGAGGTCCTGCACCTTCTTCGTGTCGTCGAAGTAGCGCGGCAGCTCGACGAACGCGCCCTTGATCTTGCCGGCTCCCTTGCCGAGGTCGCACTCTTCGAGCGACGCGTTCTTCGGCCCGCGCTTTTGCTTCCACAGGTTCTCGCCCCTGGCCTCGAACAGCTCGGCCGGGTTGCCGTCTTCGAGCATCTTGCGGTACTCGGCGATGCCGTCCGCTGTCGACTTCGTTTGCGCGCCGGCCGTCAACGACAGCAGCAGCGCCCCACCCACCAGCAATGTTTTCATTCGTCGTCGTCCTGCTCCGCGCGCTCAGGAGACGACGGCTTCGTCGGTGCGCTTGTCACCCTTGTTGTCGGTCCAGGTCACGCTGATCTTGTCGCCGGCCTTCGCGCCTTTGACGACGAACTGCATGAACGGATTCTTCGCAACGGCCGGGCCCCATTGGGC
>JANNJX010000208.1:0-2619 GCA_031396005.1 Burkholderiales bacterium | reverse complement strand
CAGCAAAACTGTTCAGAGCGGCGGCCATCCCCTCACGATTCTTCATCCGCTCGATCTCGACGTGCCGGCGGGCCGGTGTCTCGCGATCAACGGGCCGTCGGGCAGCGGCAAGTCGACCCTGCTCGGGCTGGTCGCCGGCCTCGATTCCCCGTCGACCGGCACCATCACCATCGCCGGCACCGAGATCACGAGCCTCGATGAAGACGCGCTCGCGCGCCTTCGCGGCGAGAAGATCGGCTTCGTGTTCCAGTTCTTTCACCTGGTGCCGTCCTTGACGGCGATCGAGAACATCCAGGTGCCGATGGAGATCGCCGGCCGTCGCGACGCGGCGGCGCGCGCGCAGGTGCTGCTCGATGAAGTCGGCCTGCACGATCGCGGGCATCACTATCCATCCCAGTTGTCGGGCGGCGAGCAGCAGCGCGTGGCGATTGCCCGCGCCCTGGCCAACGACCCGCCGCTCATCCTGGCCGACGAGCCGACGGGAAACCTCGACAGCTCCAACGGCCGTCACGTGCTCGAGTTGTTGCTGCAGGTGCGGCGCACGCGCGGCGTCACGCTGGTGATGGTGACGCACGATCCGAGCGTCGCGGCGATTGCCGACGACCGGCTGGTGCTCCGGGACGGCCGTCCGGTGGTGAGCGAGCTCGAGCGGGGCGAGTCGCGCGGCACGAGCCCGCTCGAGCGAGTCGAACCATGAGGTTCGTGCTGATCATGGCGGCGCGCGAGATGCGGGCCTCGTTCCGGCGGTTGCTGTTCTTCTTCATCTGCATCGCCGTGGGCGTCGGCGCCATCGTGGCGCTGCGCTCGGTGATTCAGAACGTGCGCCACACCTTTGCCGGCGAGGCGCGAGCGTTGATCGCCGCCGACGCGCTGATCACCAGCAATCAGCCGTTGAAGCCGGAAGCGCTGTCGCGGATCGCGAGCCGGCTGACGACCGCCGGGGCCGATAGCACGCGATCGGTCGAGCTTGCCACCATGGCGCGGCCCGCCGATCGCGCCGATGGCCGCGCGCGCATGGTCGAGTTACGCGCGGTCGAAGCGGGGTTTCCGTATTACGGGCGCATGAAACTCGCCGACGGCGTGCCGTACCAGCATGATCTGCTGCGCGGCTTCGGCGCGTTGGTGCGGCCCGAGTTGCTCGCGCAGTTGAACGTCGCGGTTGGCGAGGGTCTCACGATCGGATCGCAGCGCTTCACCATCCGGGGCGTGATCGAAGGCGAGCCGGGCCGCCGGCTGGGCGCGTTCAGCATTGGCCCGCGCGTGTTCGTCGATCTGGCGGATCTCGAGAAGACCGGCCTGACCGGTTACGGCAGCCGCACGGCGATGCAGCGGCTGCTCAAAGTCCCGCCGGCGGCGTTCGATCAGTTGATCCTCGATCTCCGCGCGGATCTGGCGAACGACTTCGCGCGCGTCCGGTCTTACAAGGCCACCGAAGACGACATCGGCGAAGAGTTCACGCGGGCGGAAAATTACTTGAGCCTGGTCGGCCTGGTGATCGTGATTCTTGGCGGTATCGGCGTCTCGAGCGTGACGCGCGTGTTCGTGCAGCAGAAGATGAAGAGCATCGCGGTGCTCAAGTGTCTTGGCGCCCGGTCGCTCCAGCTGCTGGCTGTTTATGTGGCCCAGGTCGTCGTGCTCGGCCTGGCCGGCAGTGCGCTCGGCGTGAGCCTCGCGGCGCTGGCCATGCAAGGGATTCCGTCGCTGCTGGCGGGCGCGACGCCGGGCGTCGAGATTAGTTACGGGCTCACGCTGCCGGCCGTGCTGCAGGGGCTCGGCATCGGCCTGCTGGTGTCGCTGTTGTTCTCGCTGGTGCCGCTGCTCGACGTTCGCCACGTGAAGCCGTCGTTGCTGTTGCGCGACGAGCCGCGTCCGCGACGCATCGACGTGACGCAGGTGGCGGTGACGGTGTTCGTGGTGGCCGGCCTGGTGGCGCTGACGGTGTGGCAGGCAGGCTCGTTGCGCATCGGAGCCATGGTGGCCGGGGGATTCGCGGCGACGGCGATCGTGCTGCACCTCGCCGGCACGCTCCTGATTCGCGCGCTGGCGCCGCTCGCGAAGGCGAAATCGTTTGCGTTGCGGCATGCCGTGCTGCAGCTGCGGCGGCCCGGCAGCCAGATGCGCATCGTGCTGCTCGCCGTTGGTCTCGGCAGCTTCTTCATCATCGGCGTGCGCTCGTTGCAGGAGAACCTGATCGCGCAGTTCGCCGTGAACATCAACCCCGAGTCGCCGGATATGTTCCTGCTCGACATCCAGCAGGACCAGGTGGCGCCGGTGCGCGCGGCGATTGCGGCGCACCAGGAGGCGGGGGCCGTGCCGCCACGCCTGCTGCCGGTCTTGCGGGCGCGGGTGGTGGGCGTCGAGGGCCGCGAGGTCAATCTCGAGGACTATGAAGATGTGCGCGGCCGCGGCTCGCTCGGCCGGGAATACACCATCACCTATCGCAGCACGCTCGAATCGAACGAGCGCGTGGTGGCCGGCGCGATCTGGGAGCCGACCCCGTCGCCAGAGGCGGAGGTATCGATCGAGCAGTTCATCCACGAGTCCCACAAGATCAACATTGGCGACACGATGCGTTTCGATGTGCTCGGGCGGATCATTACCGCGAAGGTGACCAGCGTG
>JANNJX010000575.1:0-3201 GCA_031396005.1 Burkholderiales bacterium | reverse complement strand
CCGCCGGCGCGACGATGCCCGGCCTGCCGGGCGTCGTGCTCGGCCAGAACGAGCACATCGCCTGGGGCTTCACCAACACCGGCCCCGATGTGCAGGATTTGTACCTCGAGCGCTTCAAGCCCGACGACCCGATGCAGGCGCAGACGCCCGCGGGCTGGCAGCCCTTGGCCGGCGTGTCGGAAGACATCCGCGTCAAGGGCGCGGGCAGCGAAAACCTGGTCGTGCGCGTGTCGCGCCACGGGCCGATGATTTCGGATGCCGGCGGTGCGGCCGGCGAGGTCGCGGGCACCGACGGCAACGCAGCGTACGGCCTGGCACTGCGCTGGACGGCGCTCGATGCCGACACCGATCCGATCGCGGCGTCGCTGGCGATGAATCGCGCGCGCTCGGCGGCCGAGTTCGTCGATGTGGCAACGCGGCTGTGGCTGGCGCCGATGCAGAACATGGTGGTGGCCGACCGTGCCGGGCAGATCGCCGTCGTGTCGCCGGGCCGCGTGCCGCTGCGCAGGGTCGAGCATGACTTGAAAGGCCTCGTGCCCGCGCCGGGCTGGGAGGCGCGCTACGACTGGGACGGTTTCGTGCCTGCCGAACAAACGCCGCGCGAAGCGCAGCCTGCGCGCGGCTGGATCGCCACGGCCAACCAACGCGTGCACGACGCCGGCTACCCGCACTACCTGGGCAGCGAGTGGGCCGCGCCGTACCGGCAGCAGCGCATCGAACAGTTGCTGCGCTCGCGTGTGCGCCACTCGATCGGCGACATGGCGGCGATGCAGGCCGACCTGGTGTCGCTGGCAGCACGGCCGTTGCTGCCGTGGCTGCAACGCGCGCGCTCGGCGCATCCGCTTGCCGATGCAGCGCAGTCCGCGCTGCAAGGGTTCAACGGCGAGATGAAGGCGGGCGCTGCCGCGCCGCTGATCTTGTGGGCCTGGTCACGCCAGTTCGTGCGCGCGATCTTCATCGACGAGCTCGGCGGCCCTGCCGTCTACGAGCGCGTGCTCGGCGCGCGCAGTTTTCGTGACGCGCTCGAAGGCGTGCTCGAACGCAACGACGGCTGGTGGTGTGACGACAAGACGACGACCGAGCAAGCTGAGACCTGCGAGCAGATGAGCAGCATCGCCCTGACGCGCGCGTTGGACGAACTGCAGCAGCGCTTCGGCGCCGGCGTGTCGGCCTGGCGTTGGGGCGACGCCCATCTGGCGCGCAGCGAGCACCGGCCGTTTTCCCGTATCAAGGCGCTGGCGCCGCTGTTCGAGTTGCGCGCGCCCACCGGCGGCGACACCTACACGCTCAATGTCGGCCGTGTCGGCGTCAAGCCGGATGCGACCACCGGCGAGCTTTACCTGAACGAACACGCACCGTCGTTGCGGGCGATCTACGACCTGGGCGACCTGGCGCAATCGAGGGTCATGCAGTCGACGGGGCAATCCGGCTTGCCGTGGCTGCATCACTACCGCTCGTTCGTCGGGCCCTGGGCGCGGGTCGAGTACGTGCCGCTCTGGCCGCCGCAGCAAGTTCAGGCCAAGGCGCAGGCGTTGCAACTGCTGCCCTGACGGTCACGTCGGGGCGATTCCGCGGCTGGCCTGAAACAGCCGAGGGCCACGCCTCTAGATTCCGCATCGCGGAAGGTTTGGGCCTTTCAAACCGTTGGCGTGGACTAAGATAAGGGTTAACCCTCAAAACAAAGAGCTTTATGAAATCCGCATTGCAGACCCTGCGCACGTTCCTTTCCAACTTTGCGTCCCAAGACGACGAGTCGCTCGAGACCTACCTCGCGCAATCGCAAAGCCTCGCCGACCTGGAGCGGCGCCAACAGCACTGGCACCGCGCCAGCGCGGATCGCGCCCTGTTCGCCATCGGCGTGCGCTCGCATTGAACCGTCTCACGCGGGAGGCTGTACTCCAGCGTGCAGCAGCGTCTGGCTAAATAGCGCCGTACAGAACTTTGCGCTGGGCGGTGTAGGCCCACCAGGGCGCCGGCGCAGCGCCGTTCATGAAGTCGACAGCGGCCATGAAGGTGTCGAGAACGCATGGGTCGTTGCGTGCGCCGGTGGCGGCGTTGAGCTTCTGGTAGAGCACGAAGGCATCGCGGCCTCGCAACTCGCGCGGGCTGTGAACGCCGATCAGGCGCAGGTTCGCGGCCAGCGACGGGCCAATGTTGGGCAACTGCTCCAGCGCCGCGCAGTCTGCGGCCTGAGTGGCCTTGGGTGACTTGATGCGCACCGCGTTCATCGCTCGTTCATGGCCCTGGCATCGCGCCAGCGCCCCAATGCCGATCGATCACCGGCGCGACCCTGGGATCGGCTTCGATGCGCTCTAGCATCGCGTGAAACGCCGGCCTTTGTTTGGCCAGGTGCTTGCGCGTGCCCGACCAGCGCGAGACGACGGCGGCCAGCAGATCGGCGGCACCGGGTTGCGCGCTGAAGAGCAACGCGGTTTTGTTTTGCGCAGCGGCCGCGCCGAAGGTGTCGGCGAACACGTGCCACAGTTGGTGCAGGCGCCGCCGCGCACCCTTGCGCAAGCGTTCATCGGCGTCCTTGTCGCCTTTACCGTGCCAGCGCTCTGGGTAGTCGATGACGCCGATCGCCGCATAGCAGTTGGCGGCGATGAAGACCATCGCGCGCAGCGCCTGCGCGCGCTGTGAAGCGTTGGCCGGCAGCAACTTGGCCCGCGGATGCACGAGACCCAGGTGGATGAGGATGGCTGCGCTCTCGCTCAGCACCGTGCCGTCCGGCGTGACCAGCGTCGGAATCTGGTGCAGCGGGTTGACGCGCTGCAGCTGCGCAAACGTGGTCGCGTCGTCCTTCTTGCGCCAGGTGGCGGCATCGACGATGCGGTACGGCGCCTCCGCCATTTCGAGCGCCGCTTCCACCGCGGCCGAACCGGAGTGGCGGCTGCCGTAGAGCACGTACCCGGCGCGCTTGCCTGCCGCGGCCACGGCTTCATCAGCATCGTGTTGCGGATCAAGCCGACCGCCAAGCCCTCGATCGCAAACATTTCCGCGTCGCTCAGCTTGACGATGATCGGCTCGAAATCCGGGTTCTCGGCGTGCAGCTCGATGTGATTGCGCACGCGCTTGAAGCGCTTCACCGTGACCTCGTCGCCGATGCGGGCGACGATGATCTGGCCGTTGGCGGCGTCCTTGCTCTGCTTCACCGCCAGCAGGTCGCCGTCCATGATGCCGGCGTCACGCATGCTCATGCCG
>JANNJX010000553.1:0-2739 GCA_031396005.1 Burkholderiales bacterium | reverse complement strand
GCGCCAGCCGATGGTGGTGTCGTAGATCGCATTGGCGCGCGAGAACGCGCTCTCGGCCTTGGGCATGACGAACGGCGCGCGGCTCATGCTTTCCACGCCGCCGGCGATCATCAACTGCGCCTCGCCGCTCTTGATGGCGCGTGCTGCCGTGCCCACCGCGTCGAGTCCGGAGCCGCACAGGCGGTTGAGCGTGGCGCCCGGCACCTCCTTGGGCAGGCCCGCCAGCAGCAGGCACATGCGGGCGACGTTGCGGTTGTCCTCGCCGGCCTGGTTGGCGCAGCCGTAGAGCACGTCGCCCACCGCCGCCCAATCGACCTCGCGGTTTCGTGCCATCAGCGCGCGCAGCGGCACGGCGCCCAGGTCGTCGGCACGCACGGCGGACAAGGCGCCGCCGTAGCGGCCGAAGGGGGTGCGGATGGCGTCGCAGATGAAGGCTTGGGTCATGACGCGACTCTACGTTGCAACCAGGGGCTGACGCGATAGCGCTCGCCCCGATGGTGGTGATTGAGCGCGTCGAGCAGCGCGACCACCTCGCGTGCGCTCCAGTCGGCGAGCCACTCGAACGGGCCGCGCGGGTAATTGACGCCGAGCTTCATCGCCGCATCGGCGCCGGCCTGGCTGCACACGCCTTGTTGCACCGCATCGGCGGCTTCGTTGATCAGCATGGCGACGGTGCGGGCGACGACGAGGCCGGGTGCGTCGGCGATGGGCAGCGGTGCGAAGCCGAGTGCGGCCAGCCAGGCTGCGGCTTGCGCATGCCAACCCTCGCTGGCACCGGGGGCCACGGCGAAGGCGAGCGCGCTGCCGGGTGGGCAGGGCAACACGAGCGGCCGGTCGAAGACAGCGATGTTGTCGGCGTCCGTCGCCGCGGCATGTTCGCCGGCGCTGCGGCCATCGGTCATCACCAGCCGCGCGCCGTCGATGGCCAGGCCGATCCACGCGCTGCCGCGCTCGCGCGCCGGGCCCCAGCCCTGGGCTTCGAGCGCGCGCGTGGCGGCGGCTTCGAGCATGTCGGCGATGGGGCCGACACCGTGAACGACGACCTCACGCGCCGTCTGCGGCGCCTCGTGCACCGCCACCGGCAACGCCGGCACGCCGTCCGGGTAGCGGTAGAAGCCGCGGCTGCTCTTGCGGCCGAGCAGGCCGCCGTCGACCATTTCCTTCTGTACCAGCGACGGCACATAGCGCTTGTCTTGGAAATTGGCCTCGTAGACCGAGTTCGTCACCGCGAAGTTGGTGTCGTGGCCGATCAGGTCCATCAGCTCGCACGGCCCCATGCGAAAGCCCGCTGCCTTCAGGCACGCGTCGAGCACCTGTGGCGTGGCGGCCTGCTCGTGCAGCAGCGCCAAGGTCTCGGCGTAGTACGGCCGCGCGATGCGGTTGACGATGAAACCGGGCGTGCTCTTCGCATGCACCGGCGTCTTGCCCCAGGCTTTGCCCAACTCGAAGATCGCCTCGGCCACCGCGGGATCGGTGTGCAGGCCGCTCACCACCTCCACCAGCTTCATCAGCGGTACCGGGTTGAAGAAGTGCATGCCGACCAGGCGGCCGGGGTGGGCCAGGCCGTTGGCGATGGCCGTGACCGAGATCGACGAGGTGTTGGTGGCGAGCACGCAGCGCTCGCCGACGATGCCTTCGAGTTGCTTGAACAGCGCTCGCTTGGCGTCGAGGCTTTCGACGATCGCTTCGACGACGAGGCCGGCGCTGGCCGCGCCGTCGATCGACGCCAGCGGCTCGATGCGCGCCAGCATCGCCTGCGTGGCCTCGGCCGTGAGCCGGCCTTTGGCGACGAGGCCGTCGAGCGTGGCCGCCAGCTTGGCGCGCGCCTCGCGCGCCGCGCCTTCGCGTGCATCGAACAGCAGCACCGCATGCCCGGCCTGCGCCGCGGTTTGCGCGATGCCCGCGCCCATGATGCCGGCGCCCACCACCAGCACCGGCTCGCCGGTCAAAGGTTTGATCATCGCGTTATCCCCCGGTGCGTCGTCGTTGTCTGTTGCCGTGCGAAGTGCTTCAATCTGCGCCCACCCACTCCCCCGCCGAGGCCATCGTGCACACCCCAACGACGCGTCGAGAGATCCTGTTGGCCACCGGCAGCGCGGCACTCGGCGCCTGGTCCGGTCCGGCGTCGGCGGCGATGGGGCCGAACGACAAGTTCGACCTGCTGCTGCGCAACGCCAACGTGCTCGACCCGGGGCAGCGCCTGTCGGGCAAGCGCGACATCGGCATGCGCTTCGGCCTGATCGAAGCCATCGAGCCGAGCATCGCGCCCGAGCGCGCGCAGCGCGTCATGGACGCCGGCGGCAAGCTGGTCACGCCCGGCCTGATCGACCTGCATGCGCACACCTTCCCGTACGGCTCGGCGATCGGCATCCCGGCCGACGAGCTGGTGGCGCACCAGGCCACGACCACCGTGGTCTCGGCCGGCGATGCCGGCGCGAACAACATGGCCGCGTTCCGGCGCTTCGTCGTGCCGGCCTCGCGCACGCGGCAGTTCGCCTTCGTCCACATCGCCGTGGCCGGCCTGGCCGGCTTTCCGGTGCCGGAGCTGTTCAACATCGACTATGCGAACGCCGATGCCGCGGCGCGCACCATTGCCGAGAACGCCGACCTCGCGCTCGGCGTCAAGGTGCGCATGAGCGAGAACGTGATCGCGCGTCACGGCCTCGAGCCGCTGAAGCGCGCCATCGCCGCGTGCGAACGCTCGGGCGTGCCGGCCAAGGTGATGTGCCACATCGGCGG
>JANNJX010000526.1:0-5700 GCA_031396005.1 Burkholderiales bacterium | reverse complement strand
GCGGCCGATGCCGGTCTCGGCATCGGGCGTGAGGTTGGCCGCATACGCGGTGCCGAACGGCGTGGCCAGCGCGCGGCCTCCGGCATACGCTGCGCCGCCGCGCGCGGTGTGGCAGCCGGCGCAGTGGCCGACGGTGGCGAGGTACGCGCCGCGCCGTGCGTCGCCGGGGCCGGTGGTTGCGGGAGATTCGTCGAGCCGGTTGAACGCGATGACGAATGCGGCGCCGGCGATCAGCAACACGGCGATCAGTGCGAGCGCAATGCGCTTCATCGCACACCGCCGCCGCAGGGTTTCGGCGCGGCTGCGGGCAACGCTTCGGCAGCCTTTGCCGGCACGGGAACCGGCTGCGCGGCGAGCCATTGCGAGACAGCGCTGATGTCTTCTGGCGCCAGCGCTTTAGCAACGTCGGCCATGCAATCGGGCGCAAGCGCGCGCCGGTTGCCGGTTCGCCAGCCACCGAGCTGCGCATTCAGATAGTCGCGTGGCAAACCGAGCAGGCCCGGCGTGGCCGGCAGCACGCCGGTCAGCGCATTGCCATGACAGCCTGCGCACGCCGGCACGCCGAGCGCGGCATCGCCTTGCAACGCCAGCATGCGGCCGCGCTCGAGCTGCGCGGGTGATGCGGTTGGCGGCTGTGGTGCCGGGTAGGGCACGTCGATGGCCGCGAAATGTGCGGCGATCTCACGCAGGTAAGCCTCGCCCACAAGCCCGGCCAGCGGCTCGATCAGGTTGACCATCAACGCGTAGTGCCGCCGCCCGTCACTAAAACCCGTGAGCTGGTTGAACAGGTAGCCCGCCGGTTTGCCGGCGATGCGCGGGTAGTAGCCGTCGGCAGCGGCCCGGCCTTGCTCGCCGTGGCAGGCGGTGCAGGCTTGCACGCGTTGGGCCATCGTGTCTGGCGCGGGTGGCGCGGCGGTGGCGGTCGACACCAGCGCTGCGAGTGCCAGGCCAGCACCGGCGGTTTTCATTTCACGGCCTCGCTGCCTTCTTGCGCGGTGAGCCAAAGCCGCACATCGAACTCGAGCTGGTGGTACGCCGGCTCCATGTGCGTGCACAGCGCATAAAAAGCCTTGTCGTGTTCGCGCACCTTCATGTGTGCGAGTTCGTGCACGACGATCATCTTCAGGAACGCGGCCGGCGCTTGCCTGAACACACTCGCCACGCGGATTTCGCGTTTGGCTTTGAGCTTCGTGCCTTGCACGCGCGACACGGCCGTGTGCGTGCCGAGCGCATTGCGCAACACCTGCAGCTTGTTGTCGTAAGCCACCTTGGCCAGCGGCGCGGCGTTGCGCAGGTGCTCGGCTTTGAGTGCGGTCACGTAGTCGAACAGCGCGCGGTCGCTGCCCACGTCGTGCATTTGCGGGTAGCGGCGCAGCACGCTCTGGCGCAGTGTCCCGTCGGCGATGAGCTGCTGCGCTTTTGCCAGCAGCTCGGGCGCGTAGCCGCGCAAGTAGGGCAGCGCGCTCACGCGGCAGTCGCTATGCGCAAGCGCCGCGCCGTCTCTTGCGCACGCGCGTCGGCGGGTGTTTTCATCGCTCGATTGTCGCCGTCGGGGCCGCGTCTGTGCGGTAATCGCGACCGCGGGTTCAGCATTGGCAACAGCCGCTGGCAACCGTCATTGGTACAAAGCTTGCTCCGACTCCGTTGGCTTCTCACACAAAGGAAACGTCGCATGGCCACATCACACACACCGGCGCGGCGCGAGGCGATTCGTCGGCTCAGCGCCTTCGGCGCAGCTTGTACTTTGCCGGTCGGCACCCTGGCCTGGGCGCAGGGCAAGTACCCCGAGCAGCCGATCAAGCTCATCGTCGCGCTTCCCGCCGGCGGCAGCGTGGACATGATCGCCCGCGCCCTGGCGCAGAAGCTCGCCGCTGCCTGGGGCCAGCCCTGGATCGTCGACAACCGGGCGGGTGGTTCCGGGCAGATCGGCATGCCCGTCGTCGCTCGTGCGGCGCCCGACGGCTACACGCTCACGGTGTCGCCGGCGTCGTTCCTGACCACCAACAAGAGCGTCTTCAAGAAACTGCCGTATGACCCGGAAGCCAACTTCGCACCCATCACTCGCCTGGTGAACCAGCCGATGGTGCTGGTCGTCAAGGACAAACAGAAGTACCCCACCGTGGCCGCGCTGCTCGCCGCGGCCCGCGCTGCGCCCGGCGGCCTCACCTATGCCTCGTCGGGCGACGGCAGCCCGCAGCACCTGGCCGGCTTGATGTTCGAGACGCGCACGCAGACCAAGCTGCTGCACGTGCCGTACAAGGGCGGCGCGCTGGCGATCAACGACACCATCGGCGGGCAGGTGGATGCCATGTTCGCGGTCATGCCCGAGGCGGTGCAGCACGTGCAGGCGGGTCGGCTGCAAGCGCTCGGCGTGATGAGCCCGAAGCGGTCGTCCGCGATGCCGCAGGTGCCCACCATGGCCGAGGCCGGCATCGCCGACCTCAGCCTGTCGGCATGGATGGGCTTCCTCGCCCCCGCGAAGACGCCGCGCGCGATCATCGATCAGCTCAATCGCGCCGCCGCCACCGCGTTCGACGCCGAGCTGCGCGCCAAGCTGGCCGAAAGCGGCATCGAAGTCGCCTTGAGCACACCGGAGGAACTGCAACAACTGATCGCGAGCGACCTCAAGCTGCACGCCGAGTTGGCGAAGGCGGCGGGGCTGGTGCCGCAGTAGGGCGTCGAACCCGATAACGCACAGAGCCCGTTCGGGCTGAGCTTGTATTTCCGATCGCCTTGAGCTTGTCGAAGGGAGCCCCAGGGGCAAGGCGCTTCGACAAGCTCAGCGCGAACGGTGCTGAGAGCTGGTATCAGGCAACAGTCGTCATGCGCAAGCGGCGCGCCGCTTCTTCATCGCGCGCGTCATCGATCTCGCGCATCACCGCCTGCAGGTCGGCCGGCCGGTGGTCACGCTCATGCCGCCCGGTCAGCACGCTGTCCACACGCAGCAGGCCGCTCGCATAAAGCGCCCAGATTTCGGGGCCGTACTCGGTGGCGAGCAGCTCGGGCGCGAAGCGGCCGAAGAAGTCGCGCAGGTTGTCCACGTCGCGCAGCAGCATGCGCGCGGCGTGGTTGTTGCCGGCCGCGTCCACCGCCTGCGGCAGGTCGATGATCACCGGGCCGTTGGCCGCCAGCAGGATGTTGAACTCCGACAGGTCGCCATGCACGACGCCGGCGCACAGCATGCGCACCACCTCCTGCAGCAGCGTGGCGTGGTGGGCGCGCGCGTCGTCGGGCGTGAAGGCCACGTCGTTCAGGCGCGGCGCGGCATCGCCGTGGGCATCGGTGACCAGCTCCATCAGCAGCACGCCGTCGTGGAAGTTGAACGGGCGGGGCACGCGCACGCCCGCCGCCGCCAGCCGGTACAGCGCATCGACCTCGGCGCTCTGCCACGCCGCCTCCTGCGCCTGGCGGCCGAAGCGCGTGCCCTTGGCCATGGCGCGCGCCTGGCGCGTGTTCTTGACCTTGCGGTTCTCGGTGTAGTCCACGGCCTGGCGGAAGCTGCGGTTGTTCGCTTCCTTGTAGACCTTGGCGCAGCGCGTCTCGTCGCCGCAGCGCACCACGTAGACCGTGGCTTCCTTGCCGCTCATCAGCTGGCGCGACACGCTGTCGATGAAGCCTTCGTCTTGGAGGGACTGTAGGCGGGCGGGGGTTTTCATGGGCCGCTGGGGCCGAGGCGCATGAGCATGCGGTTCACCGCCTCGGACAGGGCTGGCAAATCCTGTTCGACGACCAACCAGACCGCGTCGAGGTCAACGCCCAGGTAGCCATGCACGATCACGTTGCGGAACCCGGCGAGCTCGCGCCATGGAATCTGAGGCTCGCTGCGCTTGATCTCGTCGGACAGGCGTTGGCTCGACTCGGTCAAGGTCTGCAGATTGCGGACCACGGCATCCTGGACCAGACGCGAGGCCTCGAAGCGGGAGCGTTCCCCGTGGGTGTACTCGGCGATACGGTCCAGGCACTCGCGCATGTGCGCCAGCAGCACCCGGTCCGCCTCGGGACTCGGGTTCACAGCGGTACGGCGCCTGCCATCACGCGCTCGCGCAGTGCAGGGTGCAGGCCCGCTTCGGTGACGACATCGACGCGCCGGCCCAGCAACTCCTGCGCGTCCAGCAACAGGCCACCCAACGCGAGCGCACTGGTTCCCGGTGCCAGGGTCACCAGCAGATCGACGTCGCTGCTGTCGCTGGCGTCGCCTCGGCTCATCGAGCCGAAAACGCGAACGCCCGTGACACCACGCCGGCGCGCCAAGTCGAGCAGTTGTGTGCGATGGGTTTCGATCAGCGGATGCATGGGTGGCAGTGTAGTCAGGTGAGACTTGTGAAGAGGGCCCTTGGGCCGCCAGCAGGTGTTGAAGTTGGAACCGTGACATAGCACTAAGTGCTATACGATTCTGAGCGCGCCGTTGAAAGTAGATTGCGATGCGAAAGACCAAGTCCCTGATTCTTGACGCCGTCCACGAGACGGCCAAGGGGCTGCACAAGGCGGACGTGATGAATCAGGTCACGCTGCGCGAGTTCGACCGTCTGTGCCTGCCGCCGGTCGAGCCGCTGGAGCCCGAGCAGATCAAGCGCATCCGCGAATCCGCGCGGGTCAGTCAGGCGGTCTTTGCACGCGCTGCACGCTGTCGATCAGGCCTTCGTCGATCAGGGCTTGCAGTCGGAGTGGTGCTTTCATCGAGACATTGTCAAGCCACCAGCGGAAACGTCACGGCTATGAACCACGCGAACGCCAGCGCATTGGCAACGGCGGCCACTGCGGGATGCGCGGTGCGCCACCCCGCCCAGCGGCTGAACAACCCGTAGATGACGAAGAGCAGCAGGATCGCCGGCACGATGATGGCCAGGAAGAACAGCCGCTCGGGATTCAATCCGATCGCCAGCACGAGCGACAACAGGAAGCAAATCTTGGTGACGAGATAAGCGCCTCGCGCCGCAGTGGCATCACGCGTCAACCATTCATCAGCGAGGAAGTAGGGCAGCGTGCCGGCGCACAAGACGAGGATCAGCGGCAGGCGCGCGGCTTGCGGCTGCATGTTGAAGATGTAGCGGTCCACCGGCACGCCGACGGCGAACAACGCATAGGCACTGACGAGCACGATCGCGATGCAGAACGCGGCCGCGCGGCCGGGCGCGATGCGCGGCGGCCGTCGGCCCGCGAGCACGAGGCCCGCCATCGTCAGCAGCCCGTAGAGCGCGAAGTGCAGCACCAGATAGTCGCCGAGCAGGATCGGCAGAAAGTCGCTCGGCAGCTTCCACAGCAGCAGCGGTGTGATCAGTGCCGGCAGCAGAGCCAGCGGTGCATAGCCACGCCACTGCCACCAGCGCATGCGCTGGCGTTGCTCGTGCGGCGGCTGCACCACGCCGCCCACACGCGGCAACAGCCGGGACAGCGGCCAGGCCAGCAGCACCACGCCGGCCAGCAGCAGGCCAAGCCACGGGCCGCGCGCGTCGATGAAGGCATCACTCGCCTGCGCGCGGCCGAAGGCGGTGTTGAGCCAGGCCAGCGATTCGCCGAGCGTGCTGGCGCTGTAGAGCACGCCGATGTGCTCCACCCCCGGCGACAGCGTGGCCCGCCGCGCCGTGCCGTCTTCGAAGCGGCCGTAGGTGGTGTCTGTCGCCGCCGTCGCGCCGGCCACGCGCGCGACCACGCGCAAGGCCTCGCTGGCCATCATCGACGGTTCGAGCGCGCCGTCGATCA
>JANNJX010000486.1:0-8597 GCA_031396005.1 Burkholderiales bacterium | reverse complement strand
CGACATCGCCGACGTACTGGATCGACTTGCCCGTGCCGGCGGCGCCGACCCAGAAGTGGCCGCCGAAGCCGGCTGGGCGGATGGCGATGCCCCAGGCGTTCCTCATCTGCGGCTCGACGCTCAGCGGCTTGTAGGCCGCGGTCGAGGCGACGAGGTTGGTTTGAGCGACGCCGGGAAAGCCGTTGAATCCGGCGCCGGCGCCCTGCGCCGGTTCGCGCACGTCGCCGCCGTAGAGCGACGGCAGTCCGCGCGAGCGCACGCCGTGATCGGCCTGGGCGTAAGCGATGCGCGCCTGTTCGAGCGAGGCTGCGTCGGCCTCGTCGTCGGCATCGGTCTGCGCTGCGGTCGGCAGCGCGCGTGCGACAGGATCGTCGTCGCTGCCGCCGCAGGCGGTGATGAGCGCCGCGGCGACCGCAACGGCGGCCAGGGCGTGGGGAGAGCGGGGGATGACATTCATTTGGCAAAGACCTCGTGGGTGGCGACTCAATGACTGAGCGGGACCGAACTCTCGTGGTTCGCGCTGCGTTTTTCTTGGAGATCGACGACAACCCGTGGGCCGCGCGCGTGCCGCAGCGCGAAGTCGACGCCGCTGCACGACGGCACCACGCCCGACGGGTCGAAGCGCCGCATGCTGGTGAAGTGCGACTCGCGCGTCAGCGCCGCATCGAGCGTGGCCGCGATGCAGCGCCGCGAAGTAGCGGCTCGCGGCGATGGTCTGATCACGCGCACGGTGTTTGAGCAAGGGGTGGCGGCCGAGGCAGCGACGAACGTGCGCGTGTTTCGCATCCGGCGTTGAGGCGCAGGCGCAGGCGCAACGTCGCAATCGTGCAAGACGGTGCGTTGGCGCGCAGCGACGATGCGTCCATGAAGACACCTGCCCCCATTCCCGTCGGCCGCGCTGCGCGGCATCCGCTGGTGCGCGCACGCCGCGCCGTGGCATCCGTGACGACATGGCTGCGCACGCGCTGGCCGCGCGTGCACCTGAACCGCGACATCCGCTACCTCAGCAACGCCACTGACCACGCCGATCTCGAGCGCCGCATGCGCGCGCTCGAACGTTGCGGCGGCAGGCTGCCATGCTGAAACCTTTGCAACTGCAGACGACGCGCCTGCGCTTGCGCCCCGCCACGGCGCTCGACCTCGAGTCTTTGCAGCAGGAGTGGCCTGATGCCGGCTTGCCGCGCTGGCGCGTGCAGGCGCGCGGCGCTGGCCTCTGGGTCATCGCGCGGGCCGACAGCAAGCAAGACATCGGCTGCGTCGGCTCGCGGCCGAGCGCGATGTCACCGTTGCTGTGTGAAGACGGCGACGAGCCGTTCGAGCCGCTGCTGTGGCTGCACAGCGAGCACCGCGGCCAGGGCTATGCGCAGGAAGCGGTGAAGGCCGTGCTCTGGCATGCGCAACGCGCCACCCGCGGTCGCTGCTTCGTTGCCGTGTGCGACGTGCCGAACATAGCTGGTGATCGCTGGTTGCGCCGCCTGGGCTTCGTCCCCGGCTACGAGGCCGATGGTGGTCGTTGGCGTGTGCGGCACTACCGCATGCCTTCGCTGTCGGCCCCCTAAAACGAACCGCGGCGAGCGGGGCCGTTGCCCCCGCCTCGGCGCACCGCGTCGGCAGCAGCCGGCTTGGCCGGGACCACCGCCCCATTCACGGCGCGAGCAGCACGCGCGATGCTCCGCTTCAGGGATGGGCAGGGGTCACGCGAAAACTCCATTGCCATGAACGAATCGATTCGAAGCGCCACGCTGCACGACACCGTGCGCACACACCATCTGTGCGTGCCGGGCGATCTGCGCAGCTACGTCTCGGCGCTGGTGGGCGTCGAAATGACCAAGAGCGGCCCCTTGCCGCTGTCGATCGCGCCGCACGATGCGATGGTGCTGGCCGTTCAGTTCGCGCACGACGGCGACGCCGTCGCGCCGCAGGACGAGCTCGGCCACAACACGCGGGTCACCGGCATCCGCCAATGGACGGGCAACTTCACTGGCGCCGGTGATTGCGTGACGCTGTTTGCCTTGTTGACACCGCTCGGTGCGGTGCAAGTGCTCAACAGCCGCCGCCTCGACGACAGCCCGCGCATCCGGGCGCCGCTGGCGCACCTGCTCGACCTGAAGTTGACGCGCCTGCTCGAGTCGCGCGTGGCGCTGGCGGGCGACCTGGCCGACAAGCTCGCCGCATTCGGCGCTTGGCTCGAGCAGCGCGCCCATGCGCATGGCGCGCAAAACCGCGACGCGATGCGTGCCGCGCGGGCCGGCGCGCGTTTGTGCGCCGAGCCGACGGCGGCGATGGACCGCGTGGCCGACGAGCAGCATGTATCGCGGCGGCAGATCGAGCGCGACTTTTCGCGCTGGCTCGGCGTCTCGCCACGCCACCTGTCGCAAGTGGCGCGTGTGCAGGGCGTGGCGCGGCGCGCGCATGCCGGCGCGTCGCTGGCCGATGCGGCGGCCGAGATGGGGTTTGCCGATCAGTCGCACATGAACCGCGTCGTGCGCCAACTCACCGGTGTCACGCCGCGCCAGTTCGTGCGCTCGTCGGCTTCGCCGATCTCGGCGGCCTTTCGTGCCGCCACCGGCGGCGGCAAGGTTTACTTGTAGTGCGCCGTCGCGCTGCGCAGGCGCGTGAAGACGTTGGCCGCGAACAGCAGCACGGCCAGCGACACCATCGTCGCGCCCGTGGCGATGAAGGGCACCGGCTTGACGCCGGTAACGATGCCCCAGGCGAACGAGCCCATGAAGACGATCAGCCCGACGGTATGCAGCCAGTAGTGCGTGTGCGCCAGCCAGCCCTGCTGCAAGTGCGGGTGCAGGCGGTAGATCAGGCCGATCATGCCGAGCGCCACCCAGCCCAGCAGGTTGATGTGCGCATGCACGTGCACGAAGCGGAAATCCTGCGTCGCGCCCATGGTCGTGCCCAGGGCCACGCCGACGACGAAAAAGGCGACGGCGGTGTGAATCAAGCGGGTGGCCAAGACCATTAAGCCTCCACCGTGACGAGGCTGTGCAGCTCGACCACCTTGCGCTTGGGCCGCACGCCCGGCGGCAGGTTGGGGGCCACGAAGCGGGCGAAGAACTGGTTGGCATGCGCTTTGGTCTGCCAGATTTCCTGCACCAGCCATTCGCCGCTCGGCGCGCGGTGGGCGCTGTGCATGACGAAGCCTTCGGCCTGCCGCAGCGGTGCGGCCAGCGCCGACAGCATGCCGTCATAGAGTTGTTCGGTCTGGTTTTCGACCTGTGCGGTGACGAGGACGGGCATCTTGCGGACTCCTGAAACGTTGGAGCAATGATGATCGGCAGCCCACGCTGCCGCGTCTTGTACGAACGCGACGCCGTGCGCGCAGCGCGTAGAGTGCTCGCCACAGGAGAACCGTTCGACATGAAGCATGTTTTGCAACGCCAGCGCGAGGCCTACCACGCGCACCCCGTGCCGACGCTGGCCGAGCGCCAGGCCGACCTGCGCACGTTGGAGCGCTTCGTGCGCGAGCAGCGCGACGCGATCTGCGACGCCATCAGCGCCGACTACGGCCACCGCTCGCGCCACGAGACGCTGCTCGCTGAAGTGGTGCCGGTGCTCGATGACCTGAAGAGCACGCGCAAGCACCTCCCCGAGTGGATGAAGCCGCAACGGCGCTCGATCGACCGCCTGGTCTTCGGGCTGGCGAGCAACCGCGTCGTGCCGCAGCCGGTGGGCGTGGTCGGCGTCATCGTGCCGTGGAACTTTCCGCTCAACCTGAGCTTCATCCCGCTCGCCGCGATCTTCGCTGCCGGCAACCGCGCGATGGTCAAGATGAGCGAGAACTCGCGTCACCTCGCGCGCCTGTTGATCGAAAAAATGCCGGGCTACTTTGCGCCCGAGAAGCTGCAGTTCTTCGACGAGACCGGCGGCGTCGGCGTCGAATTCTCGAAGCTGCCGTTCGACCACCTGTTGTTCACCGGCTCGGGCACGACCGGCCGCGCGGTGATGGCCGCGGCAGCGCAGAACTTGTGCCCGGTGACGCTCGAGCTCGGCGGCAAGGCGCCGGCCGTCGTCTGCGACGACTTCCCGCTCGCCACCGCGGCCGAGCGCATCCTGTTCGTCAAATGCCTGAATGCCGGGCAGATCTGCACGACGGTGGACCATGTCTTCGTGCCGCGCGCGCAGGTCGATGCATTCGCAAAGCTCGCCGCGCAGATCGTGCCGCGGCGCTACCCGCGCCTGGATTCACCCGACTACACGTCGATCGTCGATCAGCGCTCGTTCGACCGGCTGGTGGGTGCGATGGACGATTCGCGTTCGCGCGGTGCGACGCTGATCAACCTGATCGATGGCGGCCCGGCGCACGACCGCGCGAGCCGCAGGATCGCGCCGCATCTCGTGCTCAACGCGCCGTGGGACAGCGAGTTGCTGACGCGCGAAATCTTCGGCCCGATCCTGCCGGTGGTGGCCTACGACACGCTGGACGAGGTCATCGCGCGCATCAACAGCGGCCCGCGGCCGCTGGCGCTGTACCCGTTCAGCCATGACCACGCGCGCATCGAGCGCCTGCTGACGCATGTGATGTCGGGCGGCGTGTCGATCAACGACGCGCTGTTCCACGTCGGCCAGCACGACCTGCCGTTCGGCGGCATCGGCGACTCCGGCATGGGCCACTACCACGGCCGCGAAGGGTTCGAGACCTTCTCGAAGCTGCGGCCGATCTTTCATCAGGCGCGGCTGTCGAGCGTCGGCCTGCTCGCGCCGCCGTATGGGCGTCTGGCTGATCGGATGCTGGCGTTTTTGATGCGCTGAAGCGAAGAGGCGGGCGACAGCATCCGTCGCGGGTCCGCCGTGCGCGGCTCCCAACCTTGCGAGTTCACGATCTCGTCAGTCTCGCGCGAACGCCGCAGTCGGGGCTTCTTCCCGGGTTTCGTACGGGATTTCACGACTGGTTGAGGCGTTGTATCTGCCGTTTCATTGGCGGCGCTATTGCTGCGCCAGAGTAGCTGCAAGAGGCTTCGTCAGCGGTCGAATGGATCGAGGACCACCTTAAGCCAGTTCACTAAACACACAGGAGACACGAGATATGGCACAGATGATGAAGAAGGTGTTGGCAGCCTCCTTTGGCTTGGCCCTATCGGGCAGCTTGTTTGCAGCTGCACCGACCGTTTCGACGGAAGACTTCGTCGACAAGATCGATTCGCCCTGGGACATGGCGTTCATGAAGGACGGCACCATGTTCTTCACCGAGAAGTGCAAGGGACTGTCGGTTCGAATGCCCACAGGCGCCATCAACAAGCTGCATGGCGTGGGCACGACGGCCGGCTACGCCTCGGCAAGTGCCGACCTGTTTTGCGACGGGCAGGCCGGCATGATGGGCGTGGCGATCGACCCGCAGTTCGCCAGCAATCGCTTCATCTACGTCTACTCCAGCTCCAACAAGGATGGCAAGCTCGGCAACCGGGTGATGCGCTTCAAGCTCAACGATGCGATGAACGCCGTCTCGGATCGCACCGACATCGTGGGTGACATCGGCTACAAGCCCAAAGCCTCCAAGCATCCTTTCGGCGGCCCGGGCGCGCACAACGGCGGTCGCATCCGCTTCAGCCCTGCCGATGGCTTTCTCTACGTGACAACGGGCGACAACCACCTCGGCATCGGGCCGCAGGACCCGAAGTACATCGGCGGGAAGGTGTTGCGCATCGACCGTGATGGCAAAGCCGCCCCGGACAACAAGCCTCCGACGGGCTTCGATTCGCGCGTGTTCACCTACGGCCACCGCAATCCCCAGGGCATCGCGTTCCGCCCCAGTGACAACCGCCCGTTCACCGCAGAAAACGGACCTTGGCACAGCGATGAAGTGACCGCGCTGGTCAATGGCGGCAATGCCGGTTGGGATCCTCGCCCCAACGTCGGCGGCCGCAAGGACTGCCCGGACGACTACTGCGGCTACTCACCCAACCAGATGGGCGCGATGGACCCCAAGAAGCGCGCGGCCTTCATGCCCATGACCGACCTCAAGACCTATCCGAAGGCGATGAAGCCGGCCTGGAACAACAAGGGGCTGTCGCAGGGCATGTTCTGCAACGCCTTCTTGTCGGGTGCGCAGTGGAAGGACTGGAACGGCCAGATGGTGGTCGGCTACGCCGGCATCGGCATCCACGGGACCTCCGTGGGCAACCGCCTGGATCTGCTGAAGATCAGTGCCGATGGAATGTCCTCCACGAAGACCGATCTACCCTGGCCGACGGTCGCCGGAAGGTTCCGCGCTTGTGAACTGGGCTCGGACGGCAATCTGTATGTCGCGCTCGAGGATCAGGGCAAGATCATCCGCGTGAAGCCGCAGTAACTGGAACGCGCAAACGCGCTGCCTTGCGGCAGCGCGTTTGTCTTTTTGCACATTTGAAGGAGACCGCGTTGCGAATCACACTTGGGTGGCTTGCCGTCATCTGCCTGTTGGGCTGCGCGGGGTCGGTGCGCGCGGACTACGACCTCGTCGTGAAGAAGAACTGCCTCGCCTGTCATCAGGTCGACAAAAGAAAGTACGGCCCCAACTTCAAGGAGGTCGCAGCCAAGTACGCCGATCAGAAGAGTGCCGTCGAGGTGCTGGCCAAGAAGATCCGGCGTGGTGGAACTGGCGTGTGGGGCCAGGACGTGATGCCTGCGCAGCCGCAGGTGTCGGCCGCCGAGGCGCGCGCATTGGCGACCTACGTGCTGTCCCTGAAGTGATTCTTTCGTGGCCGCGAGAAGGCTGCTGTTGATCGCCTTGGCCGTTGTCGCACAGCACGGCTATTGCCAGAGCTTCACCTACGTCGAACCCGGAGTCGCCTCATGTCCAGCGCCTCCTGCGCCAACCGCCGGCGGGCCGAAGGCGGTATCACGCGGTGTTCCTGTGCCCGGGCGCCTGCGTGTCACCTGTGGGTTTGATCATGGCTCCTACACGGTGACGTTGAATTCAACCGATCCCCGCGCGACGTTCTCCCGCAAGACGTTCCTCGTCAACTTCGGCAGCATCGTCGGCAGCGGTGTCTTTGCGGTCACGTTCTCGACCGTCGGCGTCCAGAGTGTCTCGACGACCATCACCTCGAACATGGGTAGCCCCGCGGTCCAGGGCCACTTTGTCAGTCCAGCCAATGAATTCAATGTCGTGATTCGTTGAACCGTCAGTCAACGTTCCCTTTGTTGCCGTCGCCGACATTCGGAAATGGCATTCCCGCCGCAGGTGCGCCCGCAGCCGCTTCGACCGACGGCGGCGTGCAGGGTGCGTCGCTGGCGCAATCCACCTCTGTTTTCCGTCACTTTCCCACGATCGATGTCAACGAGCGCGCGTCCAACGGCACTGAACCCGGCCCAATGCACACGTCGTTGATCCATCAAGGGAATGCTGTGTTGAAAGCGCAGGGAGTTGAATTGCGTTGGCCCGGGTTCTGGGCGTTCACGTCGGCCAGCATCATGGCCGTCGGCCTGTGGCTGCTGCTCTGCGGTGTTGCCGTGCGTGTCGATCCGGCATTGAGCCGTGCCGACTTTGCCAGTCTGTTGGCGGTGATGTGGTTGTCCGTCGCCTTCACACGCCTGGGGCTGGACCCACGCAGCAATTGGGTTGCGGCCGCATTGCAATTCTTCGCTTGCGCGCTGGCCGCGTCATTGGCGCAAGCACTGCTTTAGCCTGCCGCTCGCCGGCCAGGGTGTCGGGGTCGTCAGCTGCCACCGCCACCCGCCACCGGATGTTGCGCCATGCCCTCCAACGCCTGCACCAGCGCCGAGTGGTCCATGTCCTGCAAGCCGGCCGCGGCACAGGCCTGCATCAGTTGCGCCGTCATCGCCGTGTTCGGCAGCGCCACGCCGAGCGCGCGTGCGCCTTGCAGCGCGAGGTTCAGGTCCTTCTGGTGCAGCTTGATGCGAAAGCCCGGGTTGAAGGTGCGCTTGATCATGCGTTCGCCGTGCACTTCGAGCACGCGGCTCGCTGCAAAGCCGCCCATCAGCGCCTGGCGCACGCGCGCCGGGTCGGCGCCGGCCTTGCTGGCGAAGACGAGCGCTTCGGCCACCGCGGCGATGTTGAGCGCAACGATCACCTGATTGGCCACCTTCGTGATCTGCCCCGCGCCGGCCGGGCCGACGTGCGTGATGTTCTTGCCCATCAGCGCCAGCAGCGGCTGCAGGCGCGCGAAGACCTCGTCCTTGCCGCCGACCATGATCGTCAGTGACGCGGCCTTGGCGCCGACCTCGCCGCCGGACACCGGCGCGTCGAGCCAATCGGCGCCGGTGGCTTCGATCTGTTTCGCGAACTCCTTGGTCTCGATCGGCGAGATCGAGCTCATGTCCACCACGGTCTTGCCTTTGCCCAGCGCAGCGGCGATGCCGTTGTCGCCGAACAGCACCTTCTGCACGTCGGGCGTGTCGGGCACCATCGTGAAGATCACGTCGGCTTTGCTCGCCACTTCGGCCGCCGTTTTGCACGCGACGGCGCCCGCATCGAGCAATACCTGCGGCACCGCGCTGCGCGTCGTGACGAACAGCTCGTGCCCTGCGGCACGCAAGTGGCCCGCCATCGGCGCGCCCATGATTCCCAGACCGATCCATGCGAGCTTCATGCCTTCATCTCCTTGACGATTTGCTGCGAGCCGGCGATCAGGATGCGCGCGTCCGAG
>JANNJX010000476.1:0-2181 GCA_031396005.1 Burkholderiales bacterium | reverse complement strand
AGCGCACCGACGTTGGCGTCCTGACGGAACACGCGCAGCACCAGCAGCGTCGGTGCGCGCGCTGCATCGATAGTGCTGCGTTGCCGCCCGGCCCAGGCCAGCGCCAGCGCGATCCACAGCAGCGGCAGCAAGACCCACGGCCCGCTGCTGATGGCGTCGAAGCCGAGGTTGAGCGCCCAGGCCGCGGTGAACAGCACCATCAGCTCGGAGATGCGCCGCGCGGCATAGGCCCGTGCCATCCAGCGTGCGAAACGGCCGACCGGCCACCAGGCCAGCGCGACGATGGCCAGCGGGAACAGCAGCAGCGCCCACAGCGGCGAGACGAGGCCCCACAGCGGCATCAGCGCCGTGGCATGGTGTTCGACCAGCCAGGCCAGCAGATCGAGGCCGACGATGGCCGCGGCGCACAAGAGCGCGATCGGCGGCCACAGCCACGGCGCGGCGGCGCGTGTGCGGCGCGTGGTCAGCAGCAGCAGTGCCAGCGACGGCGGCCCCATCGCGAAAGCCAGCCAGGCGGCCACGGTCGCGCCGCTCTGCGCTTCGGTCGAGCGCAGCATCGCCAGCGCCCAGGCCGCGGCGTACCAAGCCACGAGCGCGGTGATCAGCCGGGTGCGCGACCAGCGCCGCAGCAGCGCGATCGCCGGCAGCGCCGGCCAGGCCAGCAGCGCCGAGAACAACAGCAAGCGTGGCCAGCTCCACGCCCCCTCGACATAGCGCCAGTGCGTGATCGCGCCATGCGTGGCCGCGATCAGCGCCGACAGCGCGAGCAGGCCGGCGATCAGCCGCCACTCGGCGCGCCGCCACTGCGCCGCCGTGGGCAAGGGCGGCATCGGCGGCGTCTGCATCGGTGGGGCGACGGTGCAAGGCACTGCCTGGGGCGGCGCTGTCGTCTCTAGCGGCGAGCGCATCAGCCGCGGCAGCGCGGCGCGGTAGCGGTGCACCAGCCAGGCCCCGGCGCCCGCGGCCAGCAGCGTGGCCAGCAGGTACACGGTGATCAGCTTGCCGGGCAGGTTGTCCATGGGCGGCGGGCGTGGCCTTCGTTCGCGCCGTCTTCAGGCGCCGCTGCACGCCGGCACGGTGCGCGCTGGCGTCAGGCAGAGCTCTTTGTCGAGCCAGATTTCGTAGGTGTCGGTTTTTGCCTGCGTCTGGCGCAGCGTGCGCAGCACCGTCTCGGACTGCGTCACTTTGCCCAGGTGTTGCGCCATCCAGCGCGCCAGCGCCGGGTCACTCGCGCCCTGCGTGCGCACTTCGGTACGCGAAGGCGATCGCGCGAGGCCGACGTTTTCGATGCCCGGCGCCGCGTAGCCCATCGCGGTCAGCCGCGCGGCGACGCTTTGCGCCAGCGCGCGCTGGCGCTCGTCGCCGATCTGCAAGTAGGCGATGGGCTTGGCAGCGCGTGCGCTCGCCAGGCGGGTCTGCACGTCGGCGGCGGCGCTGGCGCTGGTGCCGCCGAAGCGCTGGCCGGCGTCGGCGATGCGCTGCGCGGCGCGGGCGAACTCGCGCAGCAGCGACGGGCTTGCGCCTTGCAGCAGGCGCAGCGCGTGCGCCACCGCCTCGCGCGCTGCCGGGCTGTCGGGCTGCGCGCGCAGCGTCTCCAGCGTCGCTTGCAGCACCGGCGGCAGCGCATCGGCCGCCAGCGTGGTGTTGAGCGCCAGCGTCGTCGCCGCGGCGACCTGCGCCTGACGGTTGCCGCCGATCAGCGCACTGGCCTGCGTCTGCGCGAGCTGCTGCTGCGCCTCGTTCGGCGCCGCGCGCACGAGCGTGGTCGGCCCAGGTGTCGGCACCGCCACCGCCACCGCCGACGCTGGCGCGGGGGACGGATCGCCTGGCGGGCCGTCTCTGACGTTGCGCCGGATCGACAACAAGTCGATCTCCGCTGGTGCGCTCAGCAACGCGGTCACCGTCTGCAACTGCTTCTGCGCATCGCTGCGCTGCGCCGGGTCGAGCTCGCCGGCCTCGGCCAGCGCGGCCTTGAAATGCGTGCGCGCGTCGTCGGGCAGTTTCAGCTGCGCGTAGACATGGGCCAGGTAGAAGTGCGCCGGCGCGAAGTCGGCGCGCTCGCGCAGCGCCGCGAGGTAGGCGTTGCGCGCCACTTCGAGGTTGGGCTCGGTGTCGAAGTGCGCCGCCAGCCCGCGCTCGAAGTGCGCCTGCGCGCCGCCGCCCTGGCTGATGTACCACCAT
>JANNJX010000460.1:0-5090 GCA_031396005.1 Burkholderiales bacterium | reverse complement strand
CGCCAGGGCACCCGACAGCGTGTGAGCGAGATCAGCCGCCGAGACCGAGCCGGCCGCAATCAACGCAGAGACAAAGCTGGTCTTGCGCTCCGCTGCCGTCTTGACGAGTCCCTCGGCTGTCTTGCCATTGAGCTTACCGGCGTGCACGAGCACTCGTGCCACGCCGGACAGCGAAGAGAAAGGGGCATCAGCTAGCGTATCCACCAGAGTCGGTTCACCATGCAAAAAGTGAATCGATCATCGCCGATCGCCTGGGCACTGTAAATCGCTGTGAAAACCAACGACATGACCTTGGCGGCAACAGTTCACGTCCAGTCGCGTCCTGCGCGTGCGCTGAAATGGCGGTGGTGGTCGGGGTGAGAGGATTCGAACCTCCGGCCTCTACGTCCCGAACGTAGCGCTCTACCAGGCTAAGCTACACCCCGAAATGGGCTGTCTGAGATCACGAAGCGCGATCGACAGCCCGATCGCACAAGTGTAGCAGAGCATCCTTGTAGCGAGACGTCGGCAGGGCCGCCAAACACAGTCGAGCCGCCTCGGTTTCGGCGCTCGCCAACTCACGCGCAGCGTCGATCGCTCCAGTGCGGCGCACCGCTGCCACCACCTCTGGCAGCCGGGTCACCTCCCCCTGCTCGATGGCATGTCGGATCAGGTCGCGCTCCTGGCGGGTGCCTTGCGACATCGCCACCAACAGCGGCAGCGTTGGTTTGCCTTCGCGCAAATCGTCGCCGACGTTCTTGCCGAGCTGATGCGTCTCGCCGTCGTAGTCCAGAAGGTCATCGATCAACTGAAACGCCGTTCCGAGCGAGCGTCCGTAGTTGGCGCACGACGCCTCCAGCGTGGCATCGGCGCCGGCGATGATTGCGCCCAGGCGCGCGCTGGCTTCGAACAGCTTGGCAGTCTTCGAACGAATGACCCGCAGGTACTCGTCCACCGCCAGGTCCGGGTCATGCATGTTCATCAACTGCAGCACTTCGCCTTCAGCGATCACGTTGGTGGCATCGGCCAGCACGTCGAGCACGCGCATGTTGTTGACGGACACCATCATCTGGAAAGCGCGCGAGTAGAGAAAATCACCGACCAGTACGCTGGCCGCGTTGCCGAAAACGGCATTGGCCGTCTGCCGGCCGCGGCGCAGCGACGACTCATCGACCACATCGTCGTGCAACAAGGTGGCCGTGTGAATGAACTCGACGGTAGCAGCCAGCGTGAACTGCTCCGCGCCGGCATGCCCCAGCGCATTGGCAAACAGCAGCACCAAGCGGGGGCGGATGCGCTTGCCGCCGGCGCTGACGATGTACTGGCCAATCTGATTGACCAGCGCCACGTCGGAGCGCAGGCGCTCTGCAATCACGGCATCGACCTGCGCCATGTGCCCCGCCAACGGGTCGGTGCTGGCGCCGGCCGTGGCGGGAGGGAGCCGCGTTGCGGCTGCTGCGGGATGCACGGGGGCGATTCGTTTGAGGATGAGCCATTATAGGAAGCCTTCGACTGACGCACCTGCGCTGCTATACTTTCCGGTTCTTCGCTACGCGCATGCGTTCGCAGATTTCACTGAACTCGCAAGAGAGGTACACATGTACGCAGTCATAAAAACCGGAGGCAAGCAGTACAAAGTTGCTCCCGGCCAAAAAATCAAGTTAGAACAGATTGCTGCGACTGTTGGCCAGGAAATCGTGATCGATCAGGTGCTCGCCGTGGGTGACGGCGCAGACTTGAAGGTTGGATCCCCCCTGGTGGCAGGCGCCGCCGTCAACGCCACGGTGTTGGCGCATGGCAAGCACGACAAGGTCCGCATCTTCAAGATGCGCCGTCGCAAGCACTACAAGAAATCGCAGGGCCACCGCCAAGGCTTCACCGAAATCTTCGTCGGCGAGATCCTCGACGGCTCGGGCGCTTCGGCCAAGGCAGACATGGCCGCGCCGCTGGTGCTGGCGCCGCAAAAGGGCGGCAAGGACAACATCGAACTGATCGAAGGCATCGGCCCGAAGATCGCCAAGGTGCTGGCCGACAACGGCATCCGCACTTTCGCCCAGTTGGCCGACGCCAAGCCCGAAGCCATGACGGCGATGCTCAAGGCATCGGGCGGCCGCTTCAGTTTGGCGAGCACCGACACGTGGCCGCAACAGGCCACGCTGCTGCGCGACGGCAGGATGGATGAATTCAAGAAACTCACCGACGAGCTCGTCGGCGGCGTCAAGAAGTAAGGAGCATTCAGCATGGCACAGAAAAAGGGCGGTGGCTCGACTCGAAACGGCCGCGACTCTCAGCCGAAGATGCTTGGCGTCAAGGCCTTCGGCGGCGAGATGGTCAGCGCTGGCTCAATCATCGTGCGCCAGCGCGGCACCAAGGTCCACGCCGGCACCAACGTCGGCATGGGCCGCGACCACACACTGTTCGCGCTGATCGACGGTCACGTCAAGTTCGCCATCAAGGGCGAGCGCAATAACCAAACCGTGAGCATCCTGCCGGCCTGAGGCTGCACTTGCTCGCTGCAAGGGCCCCGCACCGTCGGGGCCTTTTTGTTTTCTCTGTCCCTACCATTGCCTCATGAAGTTCGTTGACGAAGCCACTATCGACGTTGCCGCCGGAAACGGCGGCGCCGGCTGTGTCAGCTTCCGGCGCGAGAAGTTCATTCCGTTTGGTGGGCCCAACGGCGGCAACGGCGGGCGTGGCGGCAGCATCTACGCTGTCGGCGATGTCAACCTGAACACGCTGATCGATTACCGCTACGCGCGCCGCCATGAGGCCAGGAACGGCGAGCCGGGCCGCGGCTCGGACCAGTTCGGCGCGGCATCCGACGACATCGTGCTGCGCATGCCGGTGGGCACAATCCTGAAAGACTTCGAGACCAACGACGTGATCGCCGAGCTGTTGAACCCGGGCGAGAAGGTGCTGGTCTGCAAAGGCGGCGACGGCGGCTTCGGCAATCTGCATTTCAAGACCAGCACGAATCGTTCGCCGAAGCAGAAGACACCCGGCTGGCCCGGCGAGGCCAAGAAGCTCAAACTAGAACTGCGTGTGCTCGCCGATGTCGGACTGCTCGGCATGCCCAACGCCGGCAAGAGCACGCTGATCGCGTCGATCTCGAACGCAAAGCCCAAGATCGCCGACTACCCGTTCACGACGCTGCATCCGAACCTGGGCGTCGTGCGCGTGGCACCGGAGAAGAGCTTTGTCGTGGCCGACGTCCCGGGGTTGATCGAAGGCGCGGCCGAAGGCGCCGGCCTCGGCCACCAGTTCCTGCGCCATTTGCAGCGCACGCGGCTGCTGCTGCACATGGTCGACATCGCCCCGTTCGACGACAGCGTCGATCCGGTGGCGCAGGCGCGAGCCATCGTCGCCGAGCTGAAAAAGTACGACCCGGCGCTGGCGACCAAGCCGCGCTGGCTGGTGCTCAACAAGATCGACATGGTGGCGATGGATGAGCGTGCGGCACGTGTTACGGCGTTCGTCAAGCGATTGCGCTGGAAGGGCCCGGTGTTCGAGATCTCGGCGTTGGCGCGCAGCGGACTCGAGCCGCTGACGCATGCGATCTACGAGCATGTGGCGGCCACGCGCCCGCAGCAAGTCGAGCTGCCGGACGAGCGCTTTGAGGATGAAGCAGCGGAGCGCCGCGATGCCTGAAGTCGCGGTGCTGCGCGGCGCGCGGCGCATCGTCGTCAAGGTCGGATCGAGCCTGGTCACGAACGAGGGCCGGGGTCTCGACGCGGCCGCCATCGGTGACTGGTGCCGGCAACTCGCTGCGCTGGCGAGCGATGGGCGTGAGCTGGTGATGGTGTCGAGCGGCGCCATCGCCGAAGGCATGAAACGCCTGGGCTGGGCGAAGCGGCCGCACGAACTGCCCAAGCTGCAGGCCGCCGCGGCGGTGGGACAGATGGGCTTGGTGCAGATGTACGCCAGCCAGTTGTCGCAGCACGGCATCA
The DNA here is from genome assembly GCA_031396005.1 of Burkholderiales bacterium. Taxonomy (GTDB): domain Bacteria; phylum Pseudomonadota; class Gammaproteobacteria; order Burkholderiales; family Burkholderiaceae_C; genus CADEEN01. Next base: position 1,164 of record JANNJX010000460.1, on the reverse strand, counting down.
CGAGCGCGCAGGTGCTGCTCACGCACGCCGACCTGGCCGACCGCGAGCGTTACCTCAACGCCCGCTCGACGCTGCTGGCGCTGCTGGCGATGAAGGCGCTGCCGGTGATCAACGAGAACGACACCGTCGTCAACGACGAGATCAAGTTCGGCGACAACGACACGCTCGGCGCGTTGGTGGCCAACCTGATCGAAGCCGACGTGCTGGTGATCCTGACCGACCAGCGCGGCCTGTACTCGGCCGATCCGCGCCAGGACACGAACGCGCACTTCATCGACGTGGCGCGTGCCGGCGACGAGGCCCTGGAGCGCATGGCCGGCGGCGCCGGCTCGGCCATCGGCCGCGGCGGCATGTTGACCAAAGTGCTCGCGGCCAAGCGCGCTGCGCGCAGCGGCGCGAGCACCGTCATCGCCTGGGGTCGCGAGCGCGACGTGCTGTTGCGGCTGGCGGCGGGCGAGTCGATCGGCACGGCGCTGGTGGCCACGACGGCCAAGCTCGCGGCGCGCAAGCAGTGGATGGCCGACCACCTGCTGATGCGCGGTGCGGTCACGGTCGATGCAGGAGCAGTCGGCAAGCTGCGCGCTGACGGCAAAAGCCTGCTGCCGATCGGCGTGGTCGCGGTTGAAGGCGACTTCTCGCGCGGTGATGTCATTGCAGTGCGCGCGCCCGAAGGCCAGGAAGTGGCGCGCGGCCTGGCCAATTACTCGGCGGCGGAAACACGCCTCATCGCGCGCAAGCCCTCGGCACAGATCGAAGCGACGCTCGGCTACTCGGCTGAGCCCGAGCTGATCCATCGCGACAACCTCATCCTCGCGTAGCGATCAAGGATCGACGGCGTCCGGCAGGCTACCGTGCACGCTGTCCGGCGGCAGCGCATCGTCGCGCAGCACACCGCGCATGCCCGATCGCAGATAGCGGTTGTGATGCGTCGCCGCGCGCGGCAAGTAGCGCGAGAGCTCGGTCAGCGCGCGCTCATAGACGCCGCGCTTGAACTCGATCACCACCTCGAGCGGTACCCAGTAGTCGTTCCAGCGCCAGGCGTCGAACTCCGGGTGGTCGGTGGCGCGAAGATTGAGGTCACTGTCGCGGCCGATCAGCTTCAGCAGAAACCAGATCTGCTTCTGGCCTTTGTAGTGCCCGCGCGCGTCGCGGCGGATGTAATGG
>JANNJX010000446.1:0-4994 GCA_031396005.1 Burkholderiales bacterium | reverse complement strand
GGGCATGGCGTTCATGGCGCAGGACGGCGAGGCCAAGGCCACCGGCGAGCCAGGCACGCTGGTGGTGGTGCGCATCAGCGACTACCGCCATGTCACGGTCGGCAAGCGGATGCTGCTCGGCGTCATGACCGGCAACGCCTTCATCGACTCCAAGGTCGAATTCCGCGACCTGGCCACCGGCAAGCTGCATGGCGAACGGGCCTACAACACGAGTTCGAGCGCCTGGGGCGGTGTCTTTGCAGCCATGACGCCCAAGCAGATCTACGCGCTGGCCGACGAAATCATCGGCGAGATCAGGCAGCCCTGAACCAGCGGCCTGAAAATGCCAGACGGGCACGCCGCAGGGCGTGCCCGTCTGCTTTACGCGCGTCACTCACAATCACGCCCGATGTTTTCGAACCTCGTGCGCTTGTGGACCCTGGCGCTTGTTTTGCCGGTCGCTCACGCGCAGACACCCGAGCCGGGAGCGCCGCCCTCGCCCTCGCCCTCGCCTACGACAGCGCCGGCGCAACGCATCGAAATCACCGGCGACCGCGCCAGTGACACCGAGCAGCGCCGCCAGTCCACTGCAGCCAAGATCGTCATCGGCCGCGAAGAGATCGAGCGCTTCGGCGACAGCAACACACTCGAACTGCTCAAACGCCTGCCGGGCGTGACCGTGCCCGGTGCGCCGGGCCGCGGCGTCAATCCGCGCCTGCGCGGCATGGGGGGAGGATTCACGCAGATCCTGCTCGACGGCGAGCGCATCGCGCCGGGCTTCTCGCTCGACGCGATCCCGCCGGAGCAGATCGAGCGCATCGAGATCCTGCGCGCACCGACCGCCGAGACCGGCGCGCGCGCGATCGCCGGCACGATCAACATCGTGCTGCGTGAAGGATTCCGCCGCAAGATCAACGACGTCAACGCCGATGTGCAGAGCGAGGGCGGCCGCGTTTCCGGCGGCCTGGCGTGGACGCGCAACGACAGCATCGACAGCGCCTGGGTGCTGGGCAGTTCGCTGTCGCTGTTCCAGCGCAACGGCGTCACTGACAGCACCTCGCGCCGCACCGACGTCGACAACGACAGCGGTGAGGTCGTCCTCGAACGCGACGGCACGTCGCGCAGCGTCAGCGAGCGCGCGGGCCTGCATGCTTCGGCGCGGCTGCAATGGCGCGGCGACGCCGGTGAGAGTTTCCTGCTCTCGCCGCTGCTGATCGCCAGCCGCTCGGACAGCCGCAGCAGCGGCACCCTGACCAACGCACCGCTCGACTACGCCAGCAGCCAGACCGACAGCGACGGCCGCTTCACGCTGCAACGCTTGAACGCCAACTTCAACCACCGCCTGGGCAGCGACGGCCCGCGGCTGGAGTGGCGCGGCGGCGTCAGCCACAGCCGCTCGCAAGGCGACAGCGCACGGCGCGACTTCGACGACAGCGGAGCGGCGCTGCGCCGCATCGACGAGAGCAGCGACAATCGCGATCGCAGCGCCACGCTCGGCCTCAAGGCCTCGAAGCTGGCAGGCGTTGGCCACCAGCTCGTCGGCGGCCTCGAGTTCGAGCGCAACCGCCGCAGTGACGGCAAGACAACGTTGATCGACGGCGCGCCGCAGCTCACCGAGTTCGGCGACAACCTCGACGCCTCGTCGCGCCGCTACGCGGCCTACGGCCAGGACGAATGGGCGATCAGCCCGCAGTGGGCCGTGCACGCCGGGCTGCGCGTCGAAGGCATCACCACCGAGAGCGAAGCCGCCAACGGCCTCGTCGACGTCAACAGCAGCCGCGTTGCCACGCCGCTGCTGCACACGGTGTGGAAATTCAGCGAGACCTCGCGCGACCAGCTTCGCGCCAGCCTGACGCGCAGCTACCGCGCACCGAACCTCGGCCAGTTGATCGGCCGGCCGTCGGTCAACCGCACGGACCCCGCGCCCAGCGCCAACAGCGAACTCACCGCCGACAGCGCCGGCAACCCGGCGTTGAAACCCGAGGTGGCGATCGGCCTCGACATCGCCATCGAGCGCTATCTGGCAGACGGCGGCGTGCTCTCGGCCAACCTCTTTCATCGCCGCATCGACGATCTGATCCGCAGCGTCGTCGCGCAGGAGGACGTGAGCTGGTCGCCGGGCCAGCCGCGCTTCGTCTCGCGGCCGCAGAACATCGGCAAGGCAACGACGCAGGGCCTCGAGCTCGAAGCCAAGTTCCGTCTGGATCAACTGATCGACGACGGCCCGCGCACCGACATCCGCGCCAACGCATCGATCTTCCGCTCGCGCGTCGATGCCGTGCCCGGCCCCGACAACCGTCTGGCCGAGCAGCCCGGCGGTACGCTCAACCTGGGCGCGGACCACCGCTTTCGCAACCTGCCGCTGACGATCGGCGGCAACGTCAACCACACGCCCGGCTACCGCACGCGGCTCGAAGCCGACCGCGTGATCGTGCAATCCGAGAAGAGCGTGCTCGATGCCTACGCGCTGTGGACCTTCAGCCCGGCGCTGAAGCTGCGGCTGTCGTTGTCGAATGGCCTGGCGCCCGACACCTCCGCCACCACCCTCGTCGACAGCGGCACACTCACCGAAACCAACCGCACGACGACACGCTCGTTCGTCAACACGCAGTTGCGGCTGGAGGTGAAGCTGTAGAAGTAGAAAAGGCCACATGACGTGGCCTTGGCACTTCGGCGGACGGTGACGGGTTCCGCTGTTCCGCCCAGTATTGCGGTCGATTGCTCGCCAGAAGTGAATGCATTGTGCGGGCGGAAGATGACAGTGCTTTGACTGAACAGCCCCCGGTTCGTGGTCTTGTTCACTCTTGTGTGCGGTACCCTTGCGCCCCTCTGTTCGAACCCACGCCGACGAATCTTGTTTTCCTTCTTCGAACGCCTCGTCCCCGCGTACCCGACCGACGCGGTCCGGCCCTGGCCCGACAAGCTGCTGCCGTTCTTGTGGGCCAGCACGCGCGGCCTGCGGCCGCATCTGTTGCTGATGACCTTGCTGGCAGCGAGCATCGGCGCCTTCGAGGCGTTGTTGTTCGCATTTCTCGGCCGCATCGTCGACTGGCTCGCGGCCGTGAAGCCGGCCGAGCTGTGGCAGGTGCACGGCGACACGCTGATGTGGCTGGGCATCGCGCTCGCGGCGAGCTTGGTGGTCACGCTCGGCTGGGCGCTGCTGCGCTTCAACACCATGGCCGGCAACTTTCCGATGCGCCTGCGATGGCAATTCCACCGCCTGCTGCTCGGCCAGAGCATGAGCTTCTATCAGGACGAGTTCGCCGGCCGCATCTCGGCCAAGCTGATGCAGACCTCACTCGCCGTGCGCGACGTCTGGATGATCGGCGCCGACATCCTGATCTACGTCATCGTTTACTTCATGACGTTGATCGGCGTGCTCGCCGGCTTCGACGCCTGGCTGCTCGCGCCCTTTTTGTGCTGGCTCGGCCTGTACCTGATCGCGCTGCGCATCTTCGTGCCACGGCTGGCCAAGGTGTCGCAGGCGCAGGCCGACGCGCGCTCGCTGATGACCGGCCGCATCACCGATGCCTACACCAACATCGCCACCGTCAAGCTGTTCTCGCACGCGCACCGCGAAGCCGCGTACGCGCGCAACGCGATGGGCGACTTCATGGAGACCGCGTACGGGCAGATGCGGCTGGTGACGATGGTCGACCAGATCAACCAGTTGCTGTCGGTGCTGCTGCTGGCGTCGACGACCGCCCTGTCGCTTTGGCTGTGGTCGAAGGGCCAGGTCGGCGTCGGCGCCGTCGCCGCGGCCGGCGCGATGGCGCTGCGGCTGAACGGCATCTCGCACTGGATCATGTGGGAGCTGTCGTCGCTGTTCGAGCATGTCGGCACGGTGGCCGACGGCATGGGCATCATGGCCAAGCATCACAGCGTGATCGATCGCGCGGATGCCAAGCCGCTCGAAGTCAGCCGCGGCGAGGTGCGCTTCGAGTCGGTCGGTTTTCACTACGGCTCGGGCATCGGCCAAGGCAAGCGCGTCATTGAAGACTTGTCGCTGACGATCGAGCCCGGCGAGAAGATCGGCCTCGTCGGCCGCTCGGGCGCCGGCAAGAGCACCGTCGTCAACCTGCTGCTGCGCTTCTACGACATCCAGCACGGCCGCATCCTGATCGACGGCCAGGACATCGTCGGCGTGACGCAGGACAGCCTGCGCGCGGGCATCGGCATGGTGACGCAGGACACGTCGCTGCTGCACCGCTCGGTGCGCGACAACATCGTCTATGGCCGCCCCGACGCGAACGACGAGCAGATGCTGGCCGCGGCGCAGAAGGCCGAGGCGGCCGACTTCATCACCACGCTGATCGACCCGAAGGGCCGCCAGGGCTATGACGCGCATGTCGGCGAACGCGGGGTCAAGCTCTCCGGCGGCCAGCGCCAGCGCATCGCCATTGCGCGCGTGATGCTGAAGGACGCACCGATCCTGCTGCTCGACGAAGCGACGAGCGCGCTCGACAGCGAAGTCGAAGCGGCGATCCAGCAGAGCCTGTACAAGCTGATGCAAGGCAAGACCGTCGTCGCCATCGCCCACCGACTGTCCACCATCGCGGCGATGGACCGCCTGATCGTGATGGACAAGGGCCGCATCGTCGAACAAGGCTCGCACCGCGAGTTGCTTGCGGCGGGCGGCATCTACGCCCGGCTGTGGGAGCACCAGAGCGGCGGCTTCCTCGGCGAGGAGGCGGACGACGAGGTTTCGATCAGCCAATCGATGCCCATGACACCATGATCCGCCCGCTGCAAACGCTGCTGCGCATCTTCGTCACCGGCGCCTTGGCCGCACTGCCGCTGGCCGCCACCGCATTGATCTTTTCCTGGGCCGCCGGCTTTCTGATCCGGTGGCTGGGGCCGGAGAGCGCGGTCGGCGGCGTGCTGGTCTCCATCGGCCTGGGCGTCGGCGCCTCCGAACTCATCGGCTACGCGATCGGCGTGGTCATCGTCTCTGCGGCGATCTTCGGCCTCGGCCTGCTCGTCGAAGCCGGTTTGCAGCGCAGCTTCGCCTCGGT
>JANNJX010000427.1:0-4822 GCA_031396005.1 Burkholderiales bacterium | reverse complement strand
CTGCACGAACGCGGTGAGCTTGCCCGCCGCGATGCCTTCACCGGCCATCGCGACGACGAAGGTCTTGCCGCGGTAGGCGTGGATGTAGGGCGCCACCGAGCGAAACCACGGCACGAAGGTGTGTGGGAAGACGACGGCGGCTGCGGGCATGTTCATCGCAGGCGATTGTGCCGCAGGCCATTGACGCTCCGCGGCGAGCGGCGCACGATTCGCGCTCGCGTTCCACAGGAGCCACACACATGAACCCCTACGAAACTCACGGTGCGTTCAGCTGGTCGGAGTTGATGACGAGCGACCCCAAAGCGGCCGGCAACTTCTACAGCCAGCTCTTCGGCTGGACGATCGAAACCTCCGACATGGGAGGCGGCCCGTACCATCTCATCAAGATCGGCGACACCTCGATCGGCGGCATCATGGGCAAGCCTCCCGGCGCGCCGGCCGACATGCCGCCGATGTGGGGCTGCTACGTCACGGTCGCCAACCTCGACGACACCGTGGCCGCGGTCAAGCGCCTCGGTGGCGGCGTGCTGATGGAGCCGATGGACGTGAAGACCGTCGGCCGCATGGCGGTGATCCGCGATCCACAGGGCGCGGCGCTGTCGGTGGTCCAGTACACCGGCTGAGTCCAAAAAACACGGCGCCCGGATAATCCGCGGCCCGTGTCCCTGCCTCCTATCACCTTCCCCGAATCGCTGCCCGTGTCGGCGCGGCGCGACGAGATCGCGCGCGCAATGCAGGCGCAACAGGTCATCGTCGTTTGCGGCGAAACTGGCTCGGGCAAGACGACGCAGTTGCCGAAGATTGCGCTGACGCTCGGCCGCGGCAAGGCCAACAGCGGCAAGCTGATCGGCCACACGCAGCCGCGGCGCATCGCGGCGTCGAGCGTGGCGGCACGCATTGCGAGCGAGCTGAATTCACCGCTCGGCGAGGTGGTAGGGTTCAAAGTGCGCTTCACCGATCGGCTGTCGGCCGGCGCATCGGTCAAGCTGATGACCGACGGCATCCTGCTTGCCGAATCGCAGAGCGACCCACTGCTGCGCGCTTACGACACGATCATCATCGACGAGGCGCACGAGCGGTCGCTGAACATCGACTTCCTGCTCGGCCACCTCAAGCAGATCCTGCCACAGCGGCCGGATTTGAAGGTGATCGTCACCTCGGCGACGATCGACGCCGATCGGTTTTCGAACCACTTCAACAGCGCGCCGGTGATTCAAGTCTCGGGTCGCATGTTCCCGGTCGAGCAGCGCTGGCGACCGTTTGAAGAGACGCGCGAGCGCGATCTCAACATCGCCATTGCCGAAGCCGCCGATGAACTGTGGCGCACAGGAGGATCAGGAAGCGCCGCCGGTGGCGGCGCGGGCGACATCCTGATCTTCCTGCCCGGCGAGCGCGAAATCCGCGAGTGCGCCGATCACCTGCGCAAGCACCTCGCGCACGACCCGCGGCACCGCCACGCGCAAATCCTGCCGCTGTTCGCACGCCTGTCTGCCGCTGAGCAGGATGAGGTCTTCAGGCCGCATGGCGCACCGCGCATCGTCATCGCGACCAACGTCGCCGAGACCTCGCTGACGGTGCCGGGCATCCGCTACGTCATCGACGCCGGCCTGGCTCGCGTCAAGCGCTACAGCTACCGCAGCAAAGTCGAGCAGTTGCAGACCGAGCCGATCAGTCAGGCAGCGGCGAACCAGCGCGCCGGCCGCTGCGGGCGCGTGGCCGACGGCATCTGCATCCGCCTCTACGACGAGAAAGACTTCGCCGGCCGGCCGCGCTTCACCGACCCGGAGATCCTGCGCTCGTCACTCGCCGGTGTGATCCTGCGCATGAAGTCGCTCAATCTCGGCGCGGTGGAAGACTTTCCGTTCCTCGAACCACCGCCGGGCAAGGCGATTGCCGACGGCTACGCGCTGCTCAACGAGCTCGGCGCCGTCGATGACGACAACGAACTCACGCCAACAGGCCACGAACTCGCGCATCTACCGCTCGACCCGCGCGTCGGCCGCATGATTCTGGAAGCGCGCGAGCGCCAGTCGCTCGCTGAGGTGCTGATCATCGCGTCGGCGCTGTCGGGCCAGGACGTGCGTGACCGGCCGATCGAGCAGCAGCAGAACGCCGACGCCAAACACAAACCGTTCGACGACGAAAAGTCGGAGTTCGTCGGCACGGTCAAGCTCTGGCACTGGATCGAACAAGCGCGCGGCTCGCACGGCCACAAGGAGGGTGGTGACACGCACAAGCTGTCGAACCGCCAGCAGGAGCAACGCCTGCGCGACCAATTCATCTCCGTGCGCCGCGTGCGCGAGTGGCGCGACATCCACTCGCAACTGCTGACCGTCGTCAAGGACAACGGCTGGCGGCTGAACAACACGCCCGCGACTTACGAACAAGTGCACCTCGCGCTGCTCGCCGGCCTGCTCGGCAACATCGGACTCAAAGCCGAAGACGACGATCACTACCTCGGCGCACGCGGCATCCGCTTCTGGAAGCACCCGGGCGCGAACCTGTCGAAGAAGCCGGGGCGCTGGTTGATCGCGGCCGAGCTCGTCGAGACGACGCGCTTGTTCGGCCGTGGCCTGGCTGCGATCGAGCCGCAATGGATCGAGCGCATCGGCGGCCATCTGCTGAAGAAGCAACTGCTCGAACCGCATTGGGAGAAGAAGGCCGGCGAGGTGGTGGCGCTCGAGCGCGCGACGCTGTACGGCGTGCCGATCTACAGCGGCCGGCGCATCAACTTCGCGCGCATCGATCCGGTGCAGGCGCGCGAGATCTTCATCCGCGAAGCGCTGGTGGCGGGAGAGTGGGAGAGCAAGCTGCCCTTCCTCGCCCACAACGCACGGCTGATGCGCGAAGTCGAAGCGCTCGAGCACAAGTCGCGGCGGCAGGATGTGCTGGTCGACGACGCCTTGATCGCGGCGTTCTACGAGCAGCACGTACCGGCTGAAGCGACGAGCGGCGAGACCTTCGAGCGCTGGTATCGCAAGGCCTCGCAAGCCGAGCCGAACCTGCTCGAGCTGACACGCGAAGCGCTGATGCGCCACGAGGCCGCCGGTGTGACGAGCGAGAACTTTCCGCGCGTCGTGCGGCTGGGCGGCATCGACTGCGCCGTGGACTATCTGCACGAGCCGGGCGACGCCAAGGATGGCATGACGGTGACGGTGCCGGTCTATGCCTTGAACCAAATCAGCGAGGAACGCTGCGAGTGGCTTGTGCCCGGCATGCTGCACGCGAAGGTCGTGGCGCTGTTGAAGAGCCTGCATCAAAAGCCGCGCTCGCGGCTGGTGCCGTTGCCGGAATCAGCGCAGACGTTTTGCGATGAACGCGCGTTTGCGCAGGCTGGCTTGATCGATGCGCTGTTGGCTTTCGTCAAAGAGCGGACGCAGCTGCCGATCGTGCGTGCCGACTTCAAGCTCGAGATGCTGTCACCGCATCTGTTCATGAACCTGCGCGTGATCGACGAGCATGGGCGGCAGCTCGGCGTAGGGCGCAATCTGGCGGCGTTGAAGAGCGAGCTCGGGGCGCAGGCGCGGGGCGCGTTCCAGGCCCTCGCCGGTCTGAAGGTAAGCCCCCAGGCAACGGTCGCCAAAGCTGCATCGCCAACGACGGCCGTGCCGTCGAGCGCCGCCGCCCTGCCGTTCACCTCGTGGACCTTCGGCGAACTCCCCGAGCTGATGGAAGTGAAGAAAGGCGGACAGTCGATGGTCGGCTTCCCCGCGTTGGTGGACAAAGGCGCGCATGTCGAGATCGAAGTCTTCGACGAGCCCGACCTCGCCGCGCGCCGCCACCGCGCCGGCCTGCGCCGCCTGTTCGCGCTGCAACTCAAGGAGCCGCTGAAGTACCTCGAAAAGAACATTCCCGATCTGCAGCGCATGGCCGCGCAGTTCATGGCGCTGGGCACGCTCGAAGAGTTGCGCGATCAGATCGTCGCCGTGGCGATGGACCGCGCCTTCCTGACCGAGCCGCTGCCTGCGGACGCAAAGGCGTTCGCCGCGCGCCTCGAAGAAGGCCGTGCGCGCCTGAGTTTGATAGCGCAGGAGGTGGCACGAGCCGTTGGCGCCGTGCTACTCGAACACGGCAACGCACAACGCAAACTCAAAGACAGCAAGCCACCGAAAGAAGTCGCCGATGACGCCGCCGCGCAACTGCAGCGCCTTGTCGGCAAACGCTTCGTCATCGAAACGCCGTGGGCCGCGCTGAACCACCTACCGCGCTACCTGCGTGGCCTCGTCATGCGCCTGGACAAGGTGCGCGCCGAACCGGCGCGCGACATGCAGCGCCTGGCCGAGCTGCGACCGATCGAGCAGCGTTTTCAGCGTCGCGTCGCCGACGCACGCGGCGCGTTAGACGCACGCCTGGACGAGTTCCGCTGGCTGCTCGAAGAGCTGCGCGTCAGCCTGTTCGCTCAGGAGCTGCGCACGCCGCAGCCGGTGAGCGTGAAGCGGCTGGAAAAGGTCTGGAGCCAGCTCAGCGCCTGAGGCGCTGCATCTGCGGCGACGGGCCGGTGATGCGTGCATCGAACGGATGCGGCGCGTTGCCGAAGCGCGCCACGACGCGCTTCACGTACTCCTGCGTCTCGGCAAACGGCGGCACGCCGCGGTGCTTGTCGACGTTGCCTTCACCGGCGTTGTAGGCCGCGGCAACGAGCTTCACGTCGCCCTGGTAGTACGCCAGCAGCCAGCGCAGATAGGCCATGCCGCCGCGGATGTTCTGCTGCGGGTCGAACGCATTGCGCACGCCGAAGCGCTTGGCCGTGTCCGGGATCAACTGCATCAGGCCCATCGCGTTCTTGTTCGACAACGCCACGGTGTCGAAGTTGGACTCGACG
>JANNJX010000385.1:0-2591 GCA_031396005.1 Burkholderiales bacterium | reverse complement strand
CCCGGCGAGCGCTTCGAATACACGAGCTGGACGCGCATCGCCACACCGCAAGGCACGATGCGCGGCACCTACTTCTGCATGACCGAAGACGCGCACCCGTTCGACGCGCCGGTGCCGGAGTTCATGCTCGCGCGGCCGGAACAACTCCATTAGGGCGTCTGCCCATCAGGGCGCCTCATCGTCGTCGCGCCGCTCGCCGCCGCGGCGGCCCGAGAACATGGTCCACCAGACGATGAAGACGAAGATCAACAGCGCGCCGAGCGCTTCGAGCAAGAGCAGCCACATGCCGCCAGCGTACCGCGTGGCGGCAAGCCTGTCGGCGCTGCTACTGGCGTCCTGCGGCTGGCTGTCGCCGCCGGTCTCGCTGGAGCCGCCGCCGCCCGGCGCCGCAACCCCGACGATGACGTCAACGATCGAGCAGCGTGGCTCGCGCTGGGTCGGCGCGGCCTGGTCCGACCTGCCGGGCTGGGGCAGCGACCGGCCGCTCGAAGTTTGGCGCTCGCTGCGCCGCTCGTGCGAGCGCATCGCACCGGAGCAGCAGCGCGTCTGGGCCGGCGTCTGTGCCGACGCGCTGCGCACGCAACCGGCCGACGACCTGGCCGCGCGCGCCTGGTTCGAGTTGCGCCTGGCGCCGTACCGCGTGTTGCCGCGCGACAACGCCGCCTCGGGCGACGGCCTGGCCACAGGCTATTTCGAGCCGCTCGTCGACGCCAGCCGCGTGCCGCGCGGCGCGCAGCGCTTTGCCTTTCACGCGCCGCCGGCGGACCTGGCGACGCGCAAACCCTGGTTCACGCGCGCGCAGATGGACTCGCTGCCCACTGCGCAGGCTGCCTTGCGCGGCCGCGAGATCGCCTACACCGCCGACCCGCTCGACGTTCTGATCATGCAGATCCAAGGCTCGGGCCGCGCGCGCATCACCGAAGCCGACGGCCGCGTGCAGACGGTGCGTCTGGCGTTTGCCGGCCACAACGACCAGGGTTATGTCTCGGTCGGCCGCTGGCTGATCGATCAGGGCGAGTTGAAACCCGGCGAAGCGTCGTGGCCGGGCATCCGCGAATGGGCGCGCAAGAACCCGCAGCGCACGCCGCAGATGCTGCACGCCAACCCGCGTGTCGTCTTCTTCCGCGAGGAGCCGCTGGCGGATGCCACGCAAGGCCCGCGCGGCTCGCAAGGCGTGGCCCTCACACCCGAGCGTTCGATCGCGGTCGATCCGTCCGCCATTCCGCTGGGCACGCCGGTCTGGCTCGACACCACCGAGCCGCTGACCGCGACGCCGCTGCGCCGCCTGGTGATGGCGCAGGACACCGGCAGCGCGATCACCGGCGCCGTGCGCGCCGACTACTTCTGGGGCTGGGGCGAGCGCGCCGAAGCGCAAGCCGGGCGCATGAAGCAGCCGCTCAAGCTCTGGGTGCTCTGGCCAAAATGACGGCCCCTAGCTCACGTCGTTCGCGTCCCCCGAGGTGAACGCTGGCCGCTTGGGAGCGGCCCGGCGCTGGAGTGACTGACGGCCGCTAGCTCACGTCGTTCGCGTCCCCCGAGGGGAACGCTGGCCGTTTGGGAGCGGCCCGGCGCTGGCCAGCGAGTCTTGGCCACAGCAGGTTGATCGCCAGCCCACCGATCACCAACGCCGCTGCACCGAGCTTCCACGCCGGCAGCGCTTCGGCCAGCAGCAGCGCCGAGGCACCCATGCCAAACACCGGCACCAAGAGCGCCATCGGCGACACGGTGGCGGCCGGGTAGCGCGCCATCAGCCAGGCCCACGCGCCATAGCCGAACAAGGTGTTGCCCACCGATTGCCAGAGCACGGCGGCCCAGGTGCCCCAGCCGGCGCGCGTCAGGCCCTGCGCCATCGCGGCCGGGCCTTCCAGCAGCAGCGACAGCACCACCAAAGGCGGCACCGCGAACAGGCTCGACCAGACCATGAAGCCGAGGATCGGCACCTTGCCGGCACGCTGCGCCACGGTGTTGCCGCCGGCCCAGCACAACGCCGCGCCGAGCACGAGCGCCAAGCCGAGCGGCGTCGTCGCCGCATCGGTGTGCCAGGCGATCACCAGCAGCCCGACGGCAGCCAGCGCCAGCGCCGCCACCTGCACGCGCTTCAAGCGCTCGCGGTTGAACAACATCGCCAGGCCGATGGTGAAGAAGACCTGCGTCTGGATCACCAGCGAGGTCAGGCCCGGCGTGATGTCGGCACGCATGGCGATGAACATCAGGCCGAACTGGCCGGCGCCGATCAGCGTGCCGTAGGCGGCCAGTGTGCGCCACGGCACATCGGGCCGGGCGACGAACAGCGCCGCCGGCACGAAGGCCAGCGTGAAGCGCAGTGCCGCGAACATCAGCGGCGGCAAGGTGGCCAACGCGGCCTTGATGACGACGAAGTTGGTGCCCCAGATCGCAACGACCAACAGCGCGAGCAGCACGTGCCGCGGCGTCATGCAATCACGGTCCGGTTGCGCCCCTGCGCCTTGGCCTCGTAGAGCGCGCGGTCGGCGCGCTCCAGGGTCTGCGTCACCGATTCGCCGGCGATGTGTTCGGTCAGGCCCACCGACACGGTGACGCGGATCGGCACGCCTGACAGATGCGCCATCGGC
>JANNJX010000354.1:0-5064 GCA_031396005.1 Burkholderiales bacterium | reverse complement strand
ACGCGCCGTTGCCGGTGTACTCCGGGTACAGATCGATCTCGCCGGCCACCAGCGCACCGCGAACGATCTTGGTGTTGCCGAGCTGCAGCTTGTTCTGCGTCTTCACGCCGCCGGCTTCGAGCACCTGCACTACCAGGTTGCCGAGCAGCGCGCCTTCGGTGTCGATCTTCGAGCCGACGCGCACCGCTTGCGCCTGCACGGCGCCGGCGAAGAACAGCAGCGCCAGCAGGGCTTGCCAACGACCGCGCCAGAAAGGCAATGAACTCATGAACGACTCCATCGATGAACGAGCGGCAACCATGGTAGTGCTTGTGATTGGCCCTGCCTGCGCCGCGGGTGCGCGCCATGTCCGCATGCGCCGCGGCATTGCGTGGTACCGGGTATCCCGATCACTTGCCGAGAGCACCCGATGCAAACCCATGGACTGATGAGTTTTTTGAGCCTGTTGTTGGCCGCGGGCGCGGCCGCCTTCGTGGCCGTGGCTGCTGCCCCTGCGCCCGAAACAGCGCGTGGCGCGCTGTCGCAGGCCGAGCGAGACGCCAACCGCTACGCCGACGCGTCGCGCTGGTTCCGACAGGGCCGCCACGCCGCCGCCTACGGCCGCGTCGCGGCGCTCGCCGATGGCGGGCACCTGCCGTCGGCGCAGCTCGCGCTGGTGATGCACGACCAGGGCGTTGCGCTGTTCGGCAGCGAGTGGTCGGCCTCGCCTGACCAGCGACGGCGCTGGAACACGCTCGTCATCAACGCCGCACGTCAGCGCGTGGAGCGGCCCGACGACGACAGCGGCGACTGAAGCGGTGTGACCGCGGCGTGCGTCGTATCCTGTGTGCCCCTGTCGCGGACACACAGCCATGACCTCTGCTTCCCCGCTGCGCATCGGCATTCTCGGCAGCGCCAACATCGCACGCCAGTTCTGCCGCGATGTCGCTGCCAGTCCGATGGTGAAGGTGGTGGCCGTCGGCAGCCGCCAAACGCAAACCGCGCAGGCCTTTGCGCAGCAGCACGGCATCGGCCGGCACCACGGCAGCTACGACGCGCTGCTCGCCGACACCGAGGTCGATGCGGTCTACATCCCGCTGCCCAACAGCCTGCATGCCGAGTGGGCGATCGCCGCAGCGTCGCACGGCAAGCATGTGTTGTGCGAAAAACCGCTGGCGCTGAACGAGGCCGACGCACGGGCGATGTTCGACGCCGCGCGCCGCCATGGCGTGATGCTGCTCGAATCGTTCCCGTACTACTTCCAGCCGCAGACCGGCCGCCTGGTGGCGCTGCTGCACAGCGGTGCGATCGGCACGGTGCGCTCGGTGCAGTCGAGCTTCGGCTTCATGCTGGCCAATGCGCCGACCAACATCCGCTTGCAGCCCGCACTCGGCGGCGGCGCGCTGCTCGACGCCGGTTGTTATGCGCTCAGCATCATCCGCCTGGCGATGGGCTGTGCGCCGCAGCGCGTGCAGGCCGACGCGAGCTGGAGCGCCAGCGGCGTCGACATCAGCCTGTCGGCGACGCTGCACTACGCCGACGGCCGGCGGGCACAACTGTCGTGCGCGATGGACGCTGCCAACCACCGCCGCGCCACCATCGTCGGCTCGGCCGGCACGATCGAGACCGAGTACCTGAACCACACCAGCGAGCAGGCCGGCGGCCAGGCGAACAAAAAACATGGCTACCTGCCGAGCCAGATGCGCCTGCGCCGCGGCACCGCCAACTCGGTGCCGTTCGAGGCCATCGACGCCGGCACCGGCAGCGGCTTTCGTTTTGCGGCCGAGGCGTTTGCGCGCGTCATCGCGGTCGGCGATCAGGCGGCGATCGATCGCGCCGCCTCAGCCAGCCTCGACAACGCCGCCACGCTCGACGCGCTGGCACGCAGCGCGCGACTCGGGCAGCCGGTGGACGTGGCACGGTGAATGGGGTCATCGAAGGGCAGCAAGGTGGGTGGGCGCCGAACGCTTTAAAGTGAATCGCACCGATCAGCGAAGGAGTCCTCTCATGAACATTCAGCACATCCTCGAGCAACTGCTGCAAGCCGGCACGCAGAAGGTCGAGAGCGCCAAACAGTCGGGCGACCTCGGCAAATACGCCACCGGCGCCGCCGCCGGCAGCGTGCTCGGCTTGCTGCTCGGCAGCAAGCGCGGGCGCAGTTTCGGCGGTTCGGCCTTGCAGCTGGGCAGCGTGGCTGCTATCGGCACGCTGGCCTGGAAGGTGTACCAGGATTACCAGGCCAAACAGCAGGCGCAACCCGTGGCGACGGCCGCCGGCGCGCCGCGGGCCATGCCCTCAGTGCCCGGCTTCGCCGCGCTGCCGGCGCCGCAAGTCGAGCTGCACAGCCAGGCGATGTTGAAGGCGATGATCGCTGCGGCCAAGTCTGACGGGCACATGGACGATCGTGAGCGCAGTCTGGTCGAAACGGAACTGTCGGGGTTGGATGCCGATGCCGAGACCCGGCGCTGGTTCGAGGCCGAGCTGCGCCGTCCGGTCGAGCCGGCCGACGTGGCCAGCGCCAGCAACAGCCCGGAGATGGCCGCCGAGATTTACCTGGCCAGCGCGCTCGTGGCCGACGACACGACGACGATGGAGCGCGCGTACCTGAACGAGCTGGCCCGGCAGTTGAAGCTGGATGCCGGCTTGAAGGCTGCGCTGGAGGCCAAGGCCAAGGCGGGCTGAGCGTGGGCTTACCCCCGGCGGCGCGCCCCGATGACGCGCGCCGGCGGGGTGGCTACAGTGACGCGATGAACACTTCAGTCATCGTGCGTGAAGTCGGCCTGCGCGACGGCCTGCAGATCTTGTCGCGCGTGCTGCCGACGGCGCACAAGCTCGACTGGCTGCGCCGCGCGCACGCGGCCGGCGTGCGCGAAATCGAAGTCGGCTCCTTCGTGCCGCCCAGGCTGATGCCCCAACTGGCCGACACCGCCGAGCTGGTGGCGTTTGCGAAGACGCTGCCGGGGCTCGTCGCGTCGGTGCTGGTGCCGAACCTGAAGGGCGCCGAGCGCGCGCTCGAGGCTGGCGCGCATTCGATGCTGCTGCCGCTGTCGGCGAGCCACGCGCACAGCCTGGCCAACTTGAAGCGCACACCCGACGAGGTGCTGTCCGATCTGGCGCGCATCGTCGATCTGCGCGACAGCAAGGGCAGCGACTGCCGCGTCGAGGTCGGCCTGTCGACGGCGTTCGGCTGCACGATCCAGGGCCGCGTCGAACCGGCGGAGGTATTGCGGCTGGTGCGCGCCGCACTGAACGTCGGCGTCGATGCGGTCGGCCTGGCCGACACCGTGGGCTACGCCGATCCGCTGGCGGTGAAGTCGTTGTTCGAGCAGGCGATCGATGTCGCCGGCGACAAGCTCAGCACAGCGCACTTCCACGACACGCGCGGCCTTGGCCTGGCCAATTGCTTCGCCGCCTGGCAGGCCGGCATCCGCCGCTTCGACGCTTGCAACGGTGGCATCGGCGGCTGCCCGCACGCGCCGGGGGCGAGCGGCAACGTCGCCACGGAAGACGTGGCGTACCTGTTCGCCAGCATGGGCGTGCCGACGGGGCTGGACTTCAATGCGCTGATGGCGCTGCGCAAGCAGGTCGGGCAATGGCTCGACGGCGAGGCGCTGCATGGCGCGATCTGGCGCGCGGGTTTGCCGAAGACGGTGGCGGCATGAACCATCAACCCCTCACCAGTTTGAAGGTGGTCGAGTTCACCCACATGGTGATGGGGCCGACCTGCGGCATGGTGCTGGCCGACCTCGGTGCGGACGTCATCAAGGTCGAGCCGATCGACGGCGACCGCACGCGCACTTTGCTCGGTGCGGGCATCGGATTTTTTCCGCTCTTCAACCGCAACAAGAAGAGCATCCAGATCGATCTGACGACGGCGCAAGGTGCGGCAGCGGCGCGCCGGCTCGCTGCGAGCGCCGACGTCGTTGCCGAGAACTTCAAGCCCGGCTCGATGGCCAAGTACGGCCTCGACTACGCGTCGCTGTCGAAGATCAACCCGAAGCTGATCTACGCCAGCCTGAAAGGTTTTCTGCCCGGCCCGTACGACCACCGAACCGCGCTCGACGAGGTGGTGCAGATGATGGGCGGCCTGGCCTACATGACCGGCCGGCCCGGCGACCCGCTGCGCGCCGGGTCGTCGGTTAACGACATCATGGGCGGCATGTTCGGCGCCATCGCGGTCCTCGGCGCGCTGATCCAGCGCGGCATCAGCGGCCGCGGCATGGAGGTGCAGGCCGCGCTGTACGAGAACAACATCTTCCTCGTCGGCCAGCACATGCTGCAGTACGCGATCACCGGCCAGCCGGCCGCGCCGATGCCGGTGCGCATCAGCCCGTGGGCGATCTACGACGTCTTCACGGTCAAGAACGGCGAGCAGATCTTCCTCGCCGCAGTGAGCGACGCGCAGTGGTTCACCTTCTGCGACGCGCTCGGTTTTGCCGACCTGAAGGCCGATGCGCGATACGCCGCCAACAACGAGCGCGTCAGGCTGCGCGAACCCTTGCTCGGCACCCTGCGCGAACGCCTGGCGCGCCGCAGCGCGGCCGAGATTTCCAGTGCGATGGAAGCGGCCGGCCTGCCCTTTGCGCCGATTTGCAAGCCCGAAGAATTGCTCGATGACCCGCACCTGCTGGCCACCGGCGGCCTCGCGGACATCCAGCTCACCGACGGCGCGCGTGCCGGGCAGACGGTGAAGACCACGCTGTTCCCGTTTACCCTTGACGGCGAGCGGCCGGGCGTCAGGCTCAACCCGCCCAAGCGCGGCGAGCATTCGCGCGAGGTGTTGCGTGCGATCGGCCTGGCCGACGCCGAGATCGACGCCTTGATCGAATCCCGCGCGGTGGCCTGAAGCCCACCCTTCATTCACACAAGGAGACTCCCCGATGTTGAACAGCCTTCACCCCCGCCGCGACCTGCTCGCGCTGACCCTGGCTGCCGTGCTGGTGGGCCCCGCGGCAGCGCAGGTCGGCGACAAGACCGTCAGGTTCATCCTGCCCAATGCCACCGGCTCGGGCGTCGATGCGCTCACCCGTGCGGTGCAGCCGGCGCTGGCCAAGGCGCTCGGCCACCCGATCGTGGTCGACAACC
>JANNJX010000338.1:0-2099 GCA_031396005.1 Burkholderiales bacterium | reverse complement strand
GCTGGCCGCGCTGGCCGCGTGCATGCTGTTCTACCTGATGGCGTTCGAGCGCGGCCTCGGTCTGGACATGAGCTGGTACGACACGGCCGCGGGCAAGCTGCGCAACCTGGCCTCGCCGTTCATGGCCTACGCTGTCTTGCCTGGGCTGGCGGTGATGGCGCTCGTCGTCGGTCTCGTGCTGTGGTCGTGGCGCACGCGCCGGCTGCAGCTGCAGCCGGGCTGGTGGGTGCCGGTCGGCCTGTTCGTGCTGGTCTTTCTGGTCATGCCGTCGGTGATCATGAACAGCCACTACGCCGGCTCGCGGCTGCTCATCGTCGCCGCGCTGGTCTTCGTCGCCCACGCCGCCTTGCGCGCCGACAAGCGCGGCCAGGTGGCGCTGATGCTGGTCGCGTTGGCTGCCACGTCGATCCGCGTCGCCGAGGTCGATGCGCATTGGTCGGTCACGTCGGTGCGCACTGCGCAGTTGCGCCAGGCGCTGCGCGCCGTGCTCCCACGCGCCAAACTGGCCACGGTGATGGTCGTCGGCCCGAGCGGCCACACGGCGCTGCATCCGCTTCGCCACGTGGCCTCGTTCGCCGTCATCGATCGCCAGGCTTTCATCGCCAACTTCTTCGGCTTCCCGTTCAACGGCGAGTCGGTGGCGTTCCGGCCCGAGGCGGCGGCGATCACCGCGCTCGTCAACAAGGACCAGTTGATCTACCGGCCCGACGAGCCGATCGACTGGGAGCTGCTGTGCACGCACTTCGACACCGTGCTCGTGATCGGTGAGGGCACTGAGGCCCCCACGCCACCGTGCGCGCTGCGTGCGCTCGCCACGGGCCCACGCTACGGCGTGTACGCACTGCCTGGCGTCAGCGGACGCTGAACTCCACCAGCTCGACGCTCGTCGATTGACGTAAAGCGCCGCCGACGGTCGTCGTGATCTCGTGCTTGACCACGCGCTTGACCTCGCTCGCGTACCAGAGGCGGTGCTCGGTGACGACGACGCCCGAGCGCGCCGCGCCGCGCGCCTGTGCGTGGCCGCGCAGCACGACCTTCTGCGCGCTGAAGCGGCCGGCGCCGACGTGCACGTCTTCGATGCCTTCGACGCTCGCGCGCAGCGCCACGGTGGCCTGCTCGATCTGTTGCGACAGCTCGGCCGTGCGCAACGCCGGGCCGATCAGGCCGGCGGCTTGCAGATAGGGTGCGAACTCAGCCGGCGTCGTGGCGGCGTCGGTGTTGCCGTTGAAGGTCGCCGCCAGCGCGACGCGCGCACGGCGCGGTGTCGGGTCGGCGCTCGTCGTGCGGCTCTCGGCGATGCCTTGATCGCTCACCTGCTCGACCTTGGCCGTGACGAACAGGTCGCCGAGGCGGAACTGGTCTTGCACGCGGTAGCGCCAGGTGTCGCCGACGCGCGGCAGCTTGTCGTTGGCGGGTGCCACCGCCATCGCGACCGCCGGCGCAGCGGCATCGAGTCTCGACTGCGCCAGCGCAGCAAAGCGACCGCGCGGGTACTGGCGCAGGTAGGCGCGCAGGTCGTCGACGCGGCTCGTGCCTTGCACGCTGTTCCAGAAGGCGAGCTCGGCCACCGCTTCGACGTCCGCGGTGCCCTCGCGCGCACTGGCCACGGCCGGCACGAAGGAGAACTCGCCTTGCAGCGACGAACTCTCCCACGGCACCTGCGCTTCGCGCGACGCGCGCACCACGGCTTCGCGCACGCGCTTGAAGACATGTTCCACCGGCAGCCCGGGGGTCAGCACCTGGCGCGCGAGCTGCTGCGCATACAGGCCGTTCTTGTCGTTGACGCCGCCCAAGCCGTCGGCAGCGAGCTTGCCCGGCGCGGTGGCGTAGGCCAGCAACGTGCCCACCGGCGCGTCCATTTGCGCCAGGCCTTGCGCGCCGTGCGAGCCTTTGCCGGTGGCCGACGCAAAGGGGTTGTTGCGGCAGGCGTCGAGGATGACGATGTTGACGCGGCTCCTGGCCGACGACATGCGGCCGAGCACGAACGCGATGTCGATGCCGGCCAGCGCGATCTCGTCTTCGCTGCGGATCTCGGCATCGACCGGAATCAGGTAGTTGCGGTCGCGCAGTTGCAGGCCGTGGCCGGCGTAGTAGAGCAC
>JANNJX010000332.1:0-8154 GCA_031396005.1 Burkholderiales bacterium | reverse complement strand
ACGCCGTCGATCTACGCGCTGGGCACCTTGACCACGGGCATCTCGCTGCTGGTGATCGCACTGGCGCTCGGCGCGGCGGCGTGGCTGGGCCGGTTCGTGGGACGAGCTGACCGATTCGCTGCCCGCCTACGTCGCCGACCTCGGCTTCACGCACATCGAACTGATGCCGATCAGCGAGCATCCGTTCGATGGTTCATGGGGCTATCAGACGCTCGGCCTGTTTGCACCCACTGCAAGATTCGGCGATCCCGACGGCTTCGAGCGCTTCGTTGCGGCGTGCCACGGTAAAGGCATCGGCGTGCTACTTGACTGGGTGCCCGCGCATTTCCCGAACGACGCTCACGGCCTCGCGCAGTTCGACGGCACGGCCCTCTACGAATACGCCGACCCGCGCGAAGGCTTTCACAAGGACTGGAACACGCTGATCTACAACTTCGGCCGCCACGAGGTGAAGAACTTTCTCGTCGGCAGCGCGCTGTACTGGATCGAGCAGTTCGGCGTCGATGGTTTGCGTGTCGACGCCGTGGCCTCGATGCTCTACCGCGACTACTCGCGCAACGCCGGCGAGTGGATCCCCAACGACTTCGGCGGCCGCGAGAACCTGGAAGCCATCGCCTTCCTGAAGCGCACCAACGAAGTCATCGGCATCGAATGCCCCGGCGCCTTCACCGTCGCCGAAGAGAGCACCGCCTTCCCCGGCGTCAGCGCACCCACGTACCACGGCGGCCTGGGCTTTCACTTCAAGTGGAACATGGGCTGGATGCACGACACGCTGGAGTACATCCAGCAAGACCCGGTGCACCGCCGCTGGCACCACGACAAGATGAGTTTCGGTCTCGTCTATGCCTTCAGCGAAAACTTCATGCTGCCGCTGTCGCACGACGAAGTGGTGCACGGCAAAGGCAGCATCCTCGGCCGCATGCCCGGCGACGAGTGGCAGCGCTTCGCCAACCTGCGCGCCTACTTCGGTTTCATGTGGGGCCATCCCGGCAAGAAGCTGCTCTTCATGGGCCAGGAGTTTGCGCAGGGCACCGAGTGGAACCACGACATCGAACTGCCATGGTGGCTGCTGCAGCACGAACACCATGCCGGCGTGCAACGCCTGGTGCGCGACCTGAACAAGCTCTACCGCGAACAACCAGCGCTGCATGCACTCGATTGCGACGCCGCCGGCTTCGAGTGGATCGATGCCCACGACAGCGAGCGCTCGATCTACTCGTGGGTTCGCAAGGATGCGGCAGGCGGCCAGGTCGTTGTCGTCAGCAACATGACGCCCGTGCCGCGCAAAGCCTTCCGCCTCGGCGTACCCGAAGGTGCAAACGCTTGGCGCGAAGCTCTCAACACCGATTCCGTTTTCTACGGCGGCAGCAATCTCGGCAACGGCGAAGCCGCGCTGAAAGTGCAAGCCGCCAGCAGCCACGGCTGCGCACACTCGATCGAATTGACCATCCCGCCGTTGGCGACAGTCTTCCTGATCCCCACGTGAAGCAGAACGTGCGAAGGCGGC
Source organism: Burkholderiales bacterium (assembly GCA_031396005.1). Taxonomy (GTDB): domain Bacteria; phylum Pseudomonadota; class Gammaproteobacteria; order Burkholderiales; family Burkholderiaceae_C; genus CADEEN01. The sequence goes on along the minus strand of JANNJX010000332.1, from coordinate 6,647 downwards.
GGGGCGGTTGCCTGCCGGGGTGAATATGTGTACCCACATTCTGAACCCCGGCAGGCAACCGCCCCGCCGCCCCGTGCAACCCGCTTCAGAATCCACGCATGAGCGCTCCCAAAAGCAGTACGACGTGAAGCTCCCCGAACAAATCCAAGAAGGCCGCACCGAACCGTTCGGCGCCCTCGCCAGAGACAGCGGCGTCAACTTCGCCGTCTTCTCGGACCACGCGACGAAGATCGAACTTTGCATCTTCGATTCGAGCGGCGCGAGAGAACTCAAGAAGTACACGCTGCACGGCCCCACCGACGGCGTGTTTCACGGCTTCGTCGAAGGTGTCGGCCCCGGATTGATCTACGGATTGCGTGCCCACGGCCCGTACCAGCCCGAGCACGGTCACCGATTCAACCACCACAAGCTGCTGCTCGACCCGTATGCGCGCGAGATCGTCGGCCGCTTCGCGTGGCGCGCCGAGCACCACGGCTACGAACTTGGCCACCCGGATGGCACGCGCTCGTTCGACACGCGTGACAACGCACTGAGTGCGTTGAAGGCCCGCGTCGCGCCGCCGCCACTAACGGCAGCCGGCGCGCAGAACGCGCCGCGCATTGCCGGACGCGACCAGGTGCTCTACGAGCTGCACGTCAAAGGCTTCGGCAAATTGCTGCCCGGCCTGCCGCCCGAGCTGGCGGGCACCTACGCCGGCCTGGCGCACCCGGCGTCGATCGCGCATTTCAAGTCGCTCGGCATCACCACGCTCGAATTGCTGCCGATCCACTACCACTTGGACGAGCCGCACCTGCACGACAAGGGCCTGGTCAACTACTGGGGCTACAACACGCTCGGCTTCTTCTGCGCCGACCCGCGCTATGCAGCGTGTGATCGCAACGACCCGACGGCAATCAACGAAGAGTTCCGCACGATGGTGGCCACGCTGCACGAGCATGGCCTCGAGGTGGTGCTCGACGTCGTCTACAACCACACGCCCGAAGGCAGCGAAACCGGCCCGACGCTTTCGATGCGCGGCCTCGACAACGCCGCCTGGTACCGCCTGCCGCACGACGACAAGAGCCGCAGCGAGAACTGGTCGGGCTGTGGCAACACGGTCAATGTCGCTCACCCGCGCGTCACGCAGTTCGTGCTCGACTCGTTGCGCTTCTGGGTGCAGGAGATGGGCGTCGATGGTTTCCGCTTCGACCTCGCCACCGTGCTCGGCCGCACGCACCAGCACTTTCATCCGCACGCGCCGTTCTTCACCGCACTCGCCCAAGACCCGATCCTGTCGCGCGCGCAGATGATCGCCGAGCCATGGGACTCGGGCCCCGACGGCTACCAGGTCGGCCGCTTCCCCGCACGCTGGCTCGACTGGAACGACAAGTTCCGCGACACCGTGCGCCGCTACTGGTTGAACCGCAGCGTCAGCCGCGGCGAGTTCGCGCGCCGCTTCACCGCCAGCAACGACCTCTTTCACCACGGCCGGCGCGGCCCGCTGGCCAGCGTCAACTTCATCGCCGCGCACGACGGCTTCACCACGGCCGACTTCACCGCGTTTGACAAAAAGTTCAACCACGGCAACGGAGAAAACAACCGCGACGGCCGCGACGACGAACTGGCCGCCGTGATCCCTGAGGCCGAACGCGCGCGCGTGCGCCGCACGCTGCTGGCCACGCTGCTGCTCGCGCAAGGCACGCCGATGCTGCTGGCCGGCGACGAGTTCGCCAACAGCCAGCAAGGCAACAACAACGCCTACAACCAGGACAACGCCACCGGCTGGCTCGATTGGGCGAATGCCGACCGCGATTTGATGGCTTTCGTGCAGTGCGTGCTGCTGCTGCGCCGCGAAGAGCCGGCGCTGCGCCACGCGCGTTGGTTCGAGCATGTGCCGGCGAAAGCGGGCGAGCGCAGCGTCGTCTGGCTGGCGCCGAGCGGGCACGACATGCAGGTGCACGACTGGCACGACGCGGCGATGCATGCGTTTGCATGCCGCATCGATGCTTCGCCGAAGCACGCCGCCGACGTGCGCAGCAACGGTGGCATCGGTTGCCAGCACCTGCTGATCGCCTTCAATCCGGAAACCGTCGCGACCCTGTTCACCTTGCCTGCCGGTGTGTGGCAGATCGCGCTCGACAGCTCGGGCGAGTTGAATGCGGTGCGGCCACACAAGCCGCTGTCGGTGCCTGCGCACTCTCTGGTCGTCTTGCGCGATTTCTCCGAATGACATGAACCTCAACCAACGTGCTGCAGGCGTTCTTCTGCACGTCACCTCGCTGCCCGGCCCGCACGGCATCGGCGACTTCGGGCCCGACGCCTATCGCTTCGTCGACTGGCTCGCCAGCGCCAAGCAGACGTTGTGGCAATGGCTGCCGACCACGCCCGTCGGCCCCGGCGATTCGCCGTACCAGAGCCCATCGGCGTTTGCCGGCAGCCCGTTGATGGTGGCGTTGGAGCCCCTGGTGCAGCGCGGCTGGCTCGATGCGATCACGTTGCCGGCTGAAGGCTTTGCGCCGACGCGCGTCGACTTCCCACGCGTGATCCCGTGGCGCGATCAAACACTGCGCCGTGCCGCTCGCGGCTTCTTCGCGCGCGCCGACGCGCAGGACCGTACGGCCTTCACCGCCTGGTGCCGGCAAGAGGCATCGTGGCTCGACGATCACGCGCTGTTCATGGCCCTCTTCAACGCCCACGGCATGAAGCCGTGGTGGCAGTGGGCCGAGCCGCTGCGCCTGCGCGACGCCGCTGCGCTGGCCACCGCCCGCACGCAGCACGCGCCAGAAATCGAGCACTGGCGCTTCGTGCAATGGTGCTGGGACGAGCAATGCCACGCCTTGAAGCGATACGCCAACGACAAGGGCATCGCGCTCGTCGGCGACATGCCGATCTACGTCGCCGACAACAGCGCCGATGTCTGGTCGCGCCCCGACTTGTACGAACTCGGTGACGATGGGTTGCCGACGGTGATCGCCGGTGCGCCGCCCGACGATCTCGGCCCCGACGGCCAGCGCTGGGGCAACCCGCTCTACCGCTGGGACAAGATGGCCGCCGAGGATTACGCCTGGTGGACGGCGCGCGTGCAGCGCATGCTGGCGCAGAGCGACATCGCGCGCATCGACCACTTCCGCGGCTTCGCCGGCTACTGGCGCATCCCGGCCACGTCGCTGAGCGCGCGCGACGGCGCCTGGGTCGTGGGCCCCGGGCTGCCGCTGTTCCAGGCCATCGAGAAGCAGCTCGGCCGCCTGCCGATCATTGCCGAGGATCTGGGCCTGATCACGCCCGACGTGGTCGAGCTGATCCAGGCCTGCGGCTTCCCGCGCATGAAGGTGCTCGTCTTCGCTTTCGGTGGCGACGGCACGCACGAGTACCTGCCGCACAACTATGTGCCCGAGACCATCGTCTACACCAGCACGCACGACACCGAGACCTTGCGCGGTTGGTGGAACGCGGCCGGCGAGCGCGAGCGCCACTTCGCCGGCGCGTACCTGGCCTGCGACGGCAACGACTTCCACTGGGCCGCCATCCGCGCGGGCTGCAACTCGGTGTCGCGGCTGGTGGTCTATCCGCTGCAGGACGTGCTCGGCCTGCCGACCGAACACCGCATGAACCGGCCGGGCACGCTCGGCGGCAGCAACTGGGCCTGGCGCTTCGAGTGGCCGATGCTCGGCGACGAACCGGCGCGCGTGCTGGCGCTGATGGCGCAAGTCAGTGGGAGACAGCCGTCGGCTTGAGCCGCGTCTTACCAAGCGAACGCCGCGGATCCGGCTTTGCCGGGCCGCTGATGTGCCTTGCAGGCCGCATGGCCGCGAGACGCGGCCATTCCTCGGCCCGTCCAAGCTGACGTAGGTCGGCTTGGAGCCGCGGGCCTCGGCCCCCTTGAGGGGGAGCGGCGCGGCCGCTCCGGGGGTGGGCCATCACACTGCCGAGTCCCATGGCGCCGACAACCTCACCGCGCCGTTGATGATGCCGACCATCGAGTAGGTCTGCGGGAAGTTGCCCCAGAGCTCGCCGGTGTTGGGGTTCAGGTCCTCGCTCAGCAAGCCGACGCCGTTGCGGCGCTCGAGCAGCGCGGCGAAGGCCTCGCGCGCTTCGTCGCGGCGGCCGATGCGCGCCAGCGCATCGACGCGCCAGAACGAGCAGACGTTGAACGTCGTCTCCGGGCGGCCGAAATCGTCCGGCGCCTCGTAGCGGCGCATGAAGGGACCGTCGCAGAGCGATTTCTCCATGGCGTCGACGGTGCTGACGAAGCGCGGGTCGCGCGGCGGCAGGAAGCCGACCTCGCCCATCAGCAGCACGCTGGCATCGAGGTCGCGTCCGCCGAAGCTCTCGACGAAGGCCTGGCGATCCGGGTTCCAGGCCTGCGCCAGAATCTTGTCGCGGATGGTGTCGGCGCGCACGCGCCATAGCACCGCGCGCTCGGGCAAGGCCAGCGCGACGGCGACGCGCGCCAAGCGGTCGCAGCCGGCCCAGCACATCAGCGCCGACGAGGTATGCACGCGCGCCCGCGTGCGCAGCTCCCAGATGCCGGCATCGGGCTGGTCGTGCAGGCGCCAGGCCTGCTCGCCCATGACTTCCAGTGCCGCGAAGTCGGCCGCGTCGCCGCGGCGGAGCAGGCGGTGGTCCAGAAAGCCTTGCGCCGCACCGAGGACGATGCTGCCGTAAACGTCGTGCTGGAGATGTTCGTAGGCCTGGTTGCCGACGCGCACCGGCCCCATGCCGCGGTAGCCGCTGACGCTGGTGACGACCGATTCGGTCAGCACCTGCTCGAGGCCGACGCCGTACAGCGGCTGCACATGCCCGTCCTTGGCGCCGCGCACGATGTTGTACAGCCACTGCAGGTAGTCCTCCATCGTGCCGACTTCGGACAGGCTGTTGAGCGCGCGGACGACGAAGAAGGCATCGCGCAGCCAGCAGTAGCGGTAGTCCCAGTTGCGGCCGCTGCCCGGGGCTTCGGGGATGCTGGTCGTCATCGCGGCGACGATGGCGCCGGTGTCCTCGTACTGGCACATCTTGAGCGTGATGGCGGCGCGGATCACCGCGTCCTGCCACTCCAGCGGCACCGCCAGGCGCCGGCTCCAGTAGCGCCAAAACAGCGCGGTCTGCTCCTCGAATTCGCGCGCGGTGTCGTCGATGCCGCCGGCCAGCGTTTCGTCAGGGCCGAGCAGCAGGCTGACCGGCCCCGGCAGCGAGAACCAGCTGCCGTCGACGACGTAGGTCAGCGGCGCGCTCGTGTTCAGGCGCAGCGTGCAGCCCGGCATGACGTAGCGCAGGTGGTGGATGCCGCGCGTTACCACCGGCGGGCTCGCCGCCCAGTCGCCGTGCGGGCGCACCGTGATGCGCACGCGCGGTTGGCCCGCCAGCGGCCGCACCCGCCGCACCAGTTGCGCCGGGCGGAACATGCGGTCGCGGTTGATGAAACGCGGCGCGAAGTCGGCGATCTCCACGCCCTGGCCCGCCGCGTCCCACAGCCGCGTGCGCACGATCGCGGTGCCGGCGTCGTAGGCCTGTTCGCAGCGCGCCAGGCCTTCGAGTTCGACCGTCATCGCGCCGTCGAGCGGCAGCCCGTCGGCGCTGTTGATCAGCGCGTCGAACACTGGCGGGCTGTCCATGCGCGGCATGCAGCACCAGACGATGCTGCCGCTGCGGTCGAGCAGCGCGCCGACCGTGCCGTTGCCGATCAGTGCCAGCTCGAGGCTGGCTTGCGGGCGCGTTGGCCCTTGCGTCTTGTTCATCGGCGCTTTCCTACGTGCAAACCCCATCCTCCCACATAGACTGGGCCGCTCATGGTTTTCAAGACCCTCCGTCTTCAACTGAGATTCCTGGTTCCGTTGCTGGTGACGCTCGCCGTCGCCGCCACGCTGGCCGTGCCCTTGCTCGACCAGATGACGCTGCGCTGGTTCAGCCGCGACCTCACCAGCCGCGGCGAACTCGTCGCCAACGCGTTGTCGGAACCGCTGGTCGAGGCGCTGCAGTCCGGCCAGACGCGGCGCCTCAGGCAGATCTTCGAACGCACCGCGCAGGACGAGCGCCTGTTCGCGGTCGGGCTGTGCAGCCCCGAGGGCCGGCTGCTGCAAAGCACCGACCGTTACCCGGCCACGCTCGATTGCGCCACCGCCGAACGGCTGTCCAGAGACGCTGCGCCGCGCCTCGAGCTGGCGGGCGGAGCGGTGCACGTCGGCGTGCAGCCGGTGCTGCGCGCGGCCGGCGCCACGGACGCCGGGCCAACGCTGCTCGGCCGCTTGGTGCTGGTGCACGACCTGAGCTTCGTCGGCCGGCGCAGCCAGGACACGCGGCGTTACCTGATCGGCCTCATCACCGGGCTGGGCCTCGTCATCGCGCTGGTGACGATGGTGGTGGCGCAGCTCTCCTGGCGCGGCTGGGTCAACGGCGTGCGCGCCATCATGCGCGGCGAAGGCCTGCTGACGCCGCTGGTGCCTGCGCCCGAGCTCGAGCCGTTCGCCGCCGACCTGCGCACGCGCCTGCGCGATCTGGAGGACGAGTACCGCCGCGCCCAGGGCCCCGATGCCGAATGGACCGCCGAGCGCCTGCGCGCGCTGCTGCGCTCGCATCTGTCGGGCGACCAGGTGATCGTGGTCTCGAACCGCGAGCCCTACATCCACGAGCGCGCTGAGAACAACGACGGCGGCCTCATCGTCAAGCGCCCG
>JANNJX010000318.1:0-8067 GCA_031396005.1 Burkholderiales bacterium | reverse complement strand
GCGCTCGGCATCGACTTCGACACCGGCGCGCGGCTCTCCGGCTCGCGCTTCACCTTCCTGCGCGGCCCCGCAGCGCGGCTGCACCGCGCCCTCGCGCAGTTCATGCTCGACGTGCAGACCCAGGAGCATGGCTACACCGAGTGCTACACACCTTACATCGTCAACCGCGAGATCCTCGAAGGCACGGGGCAGTTGCCGAAGTTCAAGGACGACATGTTCTGGGTCTCGCGCGGCGGCGACGAAGAGCGCGCCGAGCAGTACCTGATCAGCACCAGCGAGATCTCGCTGACCAACACCGTGCGCGAGCAAGTTCTCGACGCGGCGCAACTGCCGATCAAGCTCACCGCGCACAGCCCGTGCTTCCGCAGCGAAGCCGGCAGCGGCGGCCGCGACACGCGCGGCATGATCCGCCAGCATCAGTTCGACAAAATCGAGATGGTGCAGATCACCGCGCCCGACAAGAGCTACGAAACGCTGGAGCAGATGGTCGGCCATGCCGAAGCGATCCTGCAAAAGCTCGAGCTGCCGTACCGCGTGGTCCTGCTGTGCAGCGGCGACATGGGTTTCGGCAGCGCGAAAACCTACGACCTCGAAGTCTGGCTGCCGGCGCAGAACACCTACCGCGAGATCAGCTCGTGCAGCAACTGCGAAGCCTTTCAGGCGCGGCGCATGCAGGCGCGGTTCAAGACGGCGCAAGGCAAGAACGAACTGGTGCACACGTTGAACGGCTCCGGCCTCGCCGTCGGCCGCGCGATGGTGGCGGTGATCGAGAACCATCAGCAGGCTGACGGCTCGATCCAGGTGCCCGCAGCGTTGCGCCCGTACCTCGGCGGCCTCGAGGTGCTGAGGCCGTGACAGCAGAGCGCGTCGAGTCGCTCGCGCAGCAGATGCTGCAAGCGTGGGATGGTGCTCACTGCGTGCCGCTGCCGTCGGCCGATGCGGCGGGTCTGGCTCACGACGTGGCCTATGCAGTCGCGGACCGACTGCGCGCCTTGCGCATGTTGCGCGGCGAGCGACCCGTCGGCTGGAAGATCGGCTTCACCAACCGCAGCCTGTGGCCGCGCTACGGCGTCGATCGGCCGATGTGGGCGCCGGTGTGGGACACGACACTGCATGCGCTGGACGGCAGCGAAGCCCGTTTGTCGTTGCAGGGCCTGTGCCAGCCCCGCATCGAGCCCGAGATCGCGTTCGTCTTTGACGCGGCGCCGCGCGCCGGCATGTCGCTCGATGAGATGCGCGGCTGCCTGGCATGGGTCGCGCATGCTTTCGAGATCGTGCACACGCACTACGACGGCTGGCGCTTCACGCCCGCCGACACCGCGGCCGACTTCGCGCTGCACGGCCGCTTGTTCGTCGGCCCGCGCGTGGCGGTGCCGGGCTGGGGCGAACCGATGGCAGGCGATCTGTCGGCACTGCGCGTCGAGCTGCTGTGCAACGGCGAGGTCAAGGACCAGGGCGTCGGCAGTGTCGTGCTCGACGGCCCCTTGCAGGCGCTGAAGACGCTGATCGACTCGATGGCCACGGTCACGCCGCAATGGCACGTTGCCGCCGGCGACGTGGTCACCACCGGCACGATCACTGACGCCTGGCCGCTGGCGCCCGGCCAGCACTGGACCACGCGTCTGTCCGACGCACGGCTGTCGCCGTTGTCCTTGCACATCGACGCCTGAACGCTGCCCTACAATCCGCGCCTTCCCGTTGACCCCGGGGCCCGAATCAGGAGAGGTGGCAGAGTGGTCGATCGCGCCGGACTCGAAATCCGGTTTACTGTTATGCAGTAACGTGGGTTCGAATCCCACCCTCTCCGCCAAAACAAAACGCCCGCATCAGCGGGCGTTTCTGTTTGGTTGCAAGGCGGCTCAACGAGCCTGCGCACCCGTGCGCCGCGACTCCAGCAGCAACGCTCTGCGATATTCGCCCTGCCGCTCCAACATCCAGCCCGGATATTCCGCCGGCAGCCGGCTTACGCCCTCGAGCACCTGCAACTCCTCGGCGCTCAAGCTCACACCACTCGCCCCCAGGTTGTCCTTCAACTGCTCGGGCCGCTTTGCACCGACGATGACGCTCGTCACCTGCGGCTGATGCAGCAACCACGCCAGCGCGATCTGCGCCAGCGAGACGCCGTGCGCTTGCGCGATCGGGCGCATCGCATCGATGCAAGCGGCCGCGCGGGTCTTGTCCACCGGCGGAAAGTCGAATTGGTTTCGCCGGCTGTCCTTGGCCGCGTCACCGTCGCTGCTGAACTTGCCGGACAACAGCCCACCGGCCAGGGGGCTCCACACCATCAGGCCCACGCCTTCGCTGGCCAGCATCGGCACGATCTCGCGCTCGAGGTCACGCCCGGCGATGGTGTAGTGAGCCTGCAATGAGTCGATGCGCGCCAGGCCCAAGCGCTCGGAGATGCCCAGCGCCTTGACAATCTGCCACGCCGCCCAGTTCGACACGCCGATGTAGCGCACATGGCCGTGGCGCACGAGCTGGTCGAGCGCGCGCAGCGTTTCTTCGATCGGCGTGGCAACGTCGAAGCCGTGGATCTGATAGAGATCGATGTGCTCGAGCTGCAAGCGCTTCAAACTCGCCTTCACGCCATCGAGGATGTGGCCGCGTGACGCACCACGCCCGTTCGGTCCCGGCGTGGTGTCGCCGAAAACCTTGGTCGCGACGACGACGCTCTCGCGCGGCACCTTCAGGTTCTTCAGCGCCTGCCCGGTCATCTGCTCCGACACGCCGCCCGCATAAACGTCGGCCGTGTCGATGAAATTGACGCCGGCGTCGATCGCCTGGCCGACCAGGCGCTCGGCATCAGCCTGCTGCAGGTTGCCGATCTGGCCCCAGATGCCGCTGCTGCCGCCGAAGGTCATCGTGCCCAGGCAGAGTTCAGAGACGAACAGGCCGCTGTGGCCGAGAGGTTTGAAGCGCATGGTGGGGGTCCTGACATTGATCGCGTGAGCATAGGCAAGCACGACGGTGCGCTGCGCGGCGGCACTTATTGGCCCTATTGCGGGCGTCGCAGCGGCAGCGCTTTACGCAGCTTTACCCCATCTCAGTCTTCCCCTCACAGCGCTCGCGCATTCTTACTGCACTGTTCAACCACCTGCTTCTTCAAGGAGCTCTCCATGTCACTCTCAACTTTCAAACTTTCTTCGGGCAGCACCCGTCTGGCCGGAGCCGCCTTGCTGGTCGCCGTGCTCGGCACCGTCACCTTGTCTGCTTGGGCCATGCCCGGCGGTCACGGCGGCGGCCACGGCGGCCCCGGCATGGGCATGATGATGGGCGGCCGCGGCTTGGAGCGCATGCTCGACGGCGTCAACGCCAGCGCCGAGCAGCGCACGCAGATCAAGGCGATTGCCGAGCGCACGCGCGCCGACATGAAAGCCCAGCGCGAGTCCGGCAAGGGCGTGCGGCAACAACTGATGGCGCTGTTCACCCAGCCGGTCGTCGACGCCAACGCCGCCGAAGCGCTGCGCGCGCAGATGCTGCAGCGCCATGACCAATCGTCGCGCAGCATGATGCAGGCCATGCTCGAAGTCAGCCGCGTGCTGACGCCCGAGCAGCGCAAGCAGCTCGCCGACCGCGCCGCGCAGCGCGGCTCGATGATGGAGCGTCACATGAACGAGCGCCGTTCGATGGAAGGCGGCGCCAGCACCCCGCGTTGATCTATTCTTCAACCCAGGAGCCTGCCCCGGCGCACTCTGCGTCCGGGGCCTTCTTCTGTATGAGCAATCCAACACAACGCCTGCTGCTGATCGACGACGACGCGCGCCTGACGGCGATGGTCGGCGACTACCTGCGCAACGCCGGCTTCCATGTCGATGCGGCGCTGACGCTCGCCGACGGCCGCACCAAACTGCACGCCGAGCTCTACGACGCGCTGCTGCTCGACCTGATGCTGCCCGACGGCGATGGCCTCGACTTCACGCGCAGCCTGCGTGCGGACGCGCGCACGCGCCGCCTGCCGCTGCTGATGTTGACGGCGCGCGGCGAGCCGATGGACCGCATCGTCGGCCTGGAACTCGGCGCCGACGACTACCTGGGCAAACCGTTCGAGCCGCGCGAGCTGCTGGCGCGTGTCAAGGCGCTGCTGCGGCGCGCGCAGCCGGCCGCGGCAGCCGATGAGGTGCTGACGTTCGGTCGCCTCGAGATCGACCTCGGCGCACGTGAAGCGCGCCTGGCCGGCGCGCGCTGCGATCTGACGAGCCACCAGTTCGAGCTGCTCGCCGTGCTCGCGCAGAGCGCCGGCCGCGTGCTCTCGCGCGACCAGATCATGGACGCGCTGCGCGGCCATCCGATGGACGCCTTCGACCGCTCGATCGACGTCCACGTCTCGCGCATCCGCGCCGCCATCGAAGACGACCCGAAGGCGCCCAAGCGCGTGCTCACGGTGCGCGGCGCGGGCTACCTCTTTGCGAAGCGGCAGGATGCAGATGGCGATGGTGCGTGATGCGCGGGACAGCGACCCGTTCGCGCTGAGGTATCGAAGCGCTCGTCCACCCTTCGATAACTCAGGACGAACGGGTGGGTTGTGGGCGAGGGGTCTTCCATGAAATCCCTCTACCTGCGCATCTACCTCACCGTGGTCGTCGCCCTGGCGCTGTTCGCCGTCGGCTCGGCGTGGCTGTTCCAGCGCGAGGTGCAGGTCGAGCGTGGCCGCTTCGACGCGCAGGTCAACGAGCGCGTCGGCGCCTGGGCCGAACTGATCCAGCGCTCGCTGCCGCCGGCCGATGCGCCGCGCGAGGAGCAGGCCCAGGCCCTGCGCGAGTGGGCGCAGCGCCTGCGTTTGCCGATCGCGCTCGACGACGAGCAGGGCCAGCGCATCGCCGCCAGCGACACCTACCTGCGCCGCCACGCCGAGCTGCCCGGCGCGCCGCGCGGCATCCAGGTCAGGCTCGACGACGGGCGCACGATGTGGGTGCTGCGCAACCCGCTCGGCGGACCGCGCGCTCGCGTCGAAGGGGCCGGCGGAGCGGCACATCGCGGCATGCTGGCGCCGCCGCCGTGGACGCGCGGCGCCGGTCTGGCCGCGCTGCTGGTGGTGTTGTTCCTTGCCGTGGCCGCCGGCGCCTACCCAGTGGTACGCCGCCTGACGCGCCGCCTCGAGGGCTTGAAGCAGGGCGTGCAGCGCTTCGGCGAAGGTGCACTCGGCCAGCGTGTCGATGCCGCCGGCCGCGACGAGGTGGCCGCGCTGGCGGCGAGCTTCAACCAGGCCGCCGAGCGCATCGAGCTGCTCGTCAACTCGCACAAGAACCTGCTCGCCAACGCCAGCCACGAGCTGCGCTCGCCGCTGGCGCGCATGACGATGGCGCTGTCGCTGATGGAAGATCGCGCCACCGACGCCGCGCAGCGCGAGCGCCTGGCCACCGAGCTGCGCACCAACATCGGCGAGCTCGACGCGTTGGTCGAAGAAGTGCTGCTGGCCAGCCGGCTCGATGCGCAAGCCGCGGTCTTCACGCCGCAACCGGTGGACGTGATCGCGCTGGCCGCCGAAGAAGCGGCGCAGGTCGGCGCGGAGTTGCAGGCTACCGAGGCCCAACTGATCGTGCCCGGCGACGAGCGCCTGCTGCGCCGCGCACTGCGCAACCTGCTCGAAAACGCCAAGCGCTACGGCGGCGGCGAGATCACACTGCATGCCGCGCGCAGCGGTGCACGCGTCGAGCTGCGCGTCTGCGACCGCGGCCCCGGCGTGCCCGAGGCGCTGCGCGAGCGCATCTTCGAGCCGTTCTTCCGCCTGCCCGGCCACGCCGAGCGCGAGGGTGGCGTGGGTCTGGGACTGGCGCTGGTCAAGCAGATCGCGCAGCGTCATGGCGGCACGGTGCGCTGTGAAGCCAACGCCGGCGGCGGCAGTTGTTTCGTCCTCGGCCTGCCTGCGGCGTAACGCCGAGATCGGCGGCAAGTTGTCACTGATTGTTTGTCGATGCGGACATCCGCTCGCACGCTTGTGAGCTTGTACCGTGCAACCGGCGTGCAGCCTTCCTACAGTGGGCTCGTTCACATCCCCTAGGAGAAACTGCGATGACCCGATCGACCACGATGATTGTTGCGGCTGCCTGTGCCGCCACCACGCTGTTCACCGCCACCGCGCTGGCCGCCGACAAACGGGCGCCAGTTCACGTGTCGGGCGAAAAAATCGACAGCGGCCTGGGCGACCTGCCGCACTATCGCGACTGGTCCGACAAGTCGGGCAAGAACGTGCTGCGCAAGCAAGCGCAGAATGCCGAGACCGCACCGGCCTCGCGCTACGACGTCAAGCTCTCGAAGGCGCAGTAGTTCAAACCGGCTGCTGCGGCTGGCTGCGTTGCCGGCGCAGCACCCACGCCAGTAACAGCACCAAGCCGATGGCCGAGGCGGCGAGCCCGGCCGTCGAGGCGATCCAGAACCCGCGCGCACCGTGCAACGCTGCCGGCATGTTGCCGCCGACGTTGAACGCCACCAGATACCCGCCACCGACGCCCAGGCCCCAGATCGACGTCGCGTAGATCAACAGCGGCACGGTCGCAATGCGCCAGGCGCGCAGCGTGAAGGCCGCCGCGATCTGCATCGCATCGACGAAGTGGAACAACGCCACCCAGGCCAGCAACGGCAGCGCGGCGGCCACGATCAGCTCGTCGCCGGTGTACAGGCGCACGACGCCCTCACGGGCGAAGAAGACCACCGTGCCGAGCACCAGCGCCACCAGCGCCGCGAACTCGACGCCGTGCCAGGCCACGCGCCGCGCGTCGGCCGGCGCGCCGGCGCCGATGCTCTGCGCTGCCAGCGTGCCGGTGGCATTGCCGAGCGCCAGCGGCACCATGAACAACAGCGAGACCAGGTTGGCCGCGATCTGGTGCCCGGCCACCGGCGTGGCGCCGAAGCGCGAGATGAAAAACGCCATCGACGCGAAACCCGTGACCTCGATCAGCACCGAGCCGCCCATCGGGATGCCGAGCTTCAACTGCGCGGCCAGCGCCGGCCAACTCGGTGGCCGCAGGCCGCGGCCGAAGATCGCGAACGGCGCGTAGAACGGGTCGCGCCGCAGCACCCACCACGATGCCAGGACGACGCACCACATCGTGATCGCCGTCGACAAGCCGCAGCCGGCGACACCGAGCGCCGGCAGCGGCCCTGCGCCGTAGACGAGCAGGACGGCCAGTGGCACCTTCAGCGCCAGCCCCGCGAGCTGCAGCACCATCACCGCCTTGGGCCGCGACACGGCGTTGTTGAAGCCGCGAAAGGCCGCGAACAGCAGGCCCGCGGGCAGCGCCAACGCCAGGGCCAGCAGGTACTGCTGCAGCTTCGCGGTGACCTCCGGCGTGGCCCGCGCCAGCGCGATGAACGGCTGCGGAAAGATCAGCAACAAGCTGCCCAGCAGCGCCAGCCCGAGCGCCAGCCACACCGCCTGGTGCAACTGCTCGCCCGCGGCTTCGTAGCGCTTGGCGCCGAAGAGCTGGCCGACGATCGGCCCGATCGCGAGCACCACGCCCATCAGGCCGATGAAGACCGTGATGTAGGCCGCCGCGCCGACGGCGAGCGCGGCCAGATCGATCGCCGAATAGCGCGCCACCAGCACCGTATCGACGGTGGCGAACAGCACCATCGCCGCCTGGCCCATGAACACCGGCCAGGCCAGCGGCACGATGCGCGCCACGCTGGCGCGGAATCGAGCCCCTCGCTCGACGGGTACGTCGAGCGATCCCCCGGGTGGATGCGGGCCGGCTTGGAAGCGGCCCGGCGCTCGGCCCTTTTTGCGCGCGTTCACACCGCGATTCATACGCCGCTCCGCGCAATCGTCGGCGTGGGATCGGCAAACGACGCCGCATCAGGATGGTCGACACCGCTGGCCAGGCGCGCGCGCTCGGCGTAGCGGTTGAAGCGCCAGGCCGTCGCGTCCATCGTGATGCGGCGCCAGACCAAGCGCTTTTCGCTCGGCGTCATCGCCGGCCAATGCTGCACTTCGCCTTCGCTGCGGCCACAACCCTTGCACACCGCGTCGCCTTGCGAGGTCGAGCAGATGGCGATGCACGGCGCATCGGGCGTCGTCGCATACCAGTCGAGCCATGCGGTCCGCGCCTTCGCCGGCATCGAGTCTTCATC
>JANNJX010000283.1:0-4694 GCA_031396005.1 Burkholderiales bacterium | reverse complement strand
GGATCAGGCCATAGGTCATCAGCACCTGCTGCAGGTGCTCGCGCTCATAAAGGAAGCTGTAGAACACCCACTCGAGCAGGTAGCCGAAGACCACCGACAGCACCAGGCCGACCGCGAGCGTCGAGAAAAAGCCACCGCCGAAGGTGCTGTTGACGATCGGCGCCAGTGCGTACGCCATGTAGGCGCCGATCATGTAGAAGCTGCCGTGCGCCAGATTGATGACGCCCATGATGCCGAAGATCAGCGTCAACCCGGAAGCGACGAGGAACAGCAGCAGGCCGTACTGCAGTGCGTTCAGGCACTGGATCAGGAAGGTTGCCAAATCCATGAGCGATCCTGGTTTTTGTTGTGTTGTTGCGCCGGAGCCTACAACTTGCAGCCGCGGCCCGGATCAGCCAATGCCTTGCTCGCGATGCCGACGTTCTTGATTTCCTCGCCGACGATCTTCTTCACATCGCCCCTCCAATCGCCGTCATCATGTCTTGTCTCTGGTGCTGTGTCGTTGGATGAATGAAGCCGCTGCCGCGATCACGTACGCCGCCTGGTCCTTGTGCGGCGAATGCCCGCAGTCGGGCAGTTCGAGCAATTCGGTGTGCGGCACGCGCCGGCGGATGCCGCGGATCTGTTCGAGCGTGCCGTACTCGTCGCCCGTGCCCTGCACCGCGAGCAGCGGGCAGGTGATCGACGCGATCTCGCGCTCGATCGACCACAGCTTGAACGGCGGCTGCAGCCAGATGTCGTTCCAGCCCCAGAAGGCGGAATCCGGGTCGTCATGGTACTTGGCCAGGCGCTGCTTCAGATCGGTTTCGAGGTACGCGCTGCGCGCCTTGGCGATGCTCGCCACCGACAGATCCTCGACCAGGATGTGCGGTGCGAGCACGATCGCGCCGCAGGTCTGCACGCTGAACTTCGCAGCGTAGAGCAGCGCGATCGAGCCGCCGTCGCTGTGGCCGAAAAGCCAGGGCTTGTCGGTCACGTCGAGTGCTTGCAGCAGCGCCGGCAGCACCTCGTGCGCCTGGCGGTGCATGAAGTTCAGGCCCCACGCTTCTTCGGCGGCGCGCGGCGTCGAGCGGCCGTAGCCAGGGCGCGAATAGACCAGACCGCGCACGTGCGCGGCGTCACACAGCGCTCTAGGAAAGTCCTTCCACATCGCGAGCGAGCCCAGGCCTTCGTGCAGGAAGACGACGAGCGGGGCCGAGGTGCGCTCGGGCGCGAGCCACTGATGCTCGATGCGCACCGGCCGGCCAGCCCAATCGACGGTGACGAACGCCGAACTCATCTCGCCGCCGCTTCCCGCTCGCGCAACTTGAAGCGCTGAATCTTCCCCGTCGCGGTCTTCGGCAAGTCGCCGATGAACTCGATGAAGCGCGGGTACTTGTACGGCGCGAGGCGTTCCTTGACAAAGGCCTTCAACGCTTCTTCGCTCACCGACGCGCCAGCCTTCAAGACGACGAAGGCCTTGGTCTTGGTCAGGCCCTCGGCGTCTTTCTTGCCGATGACTGCCGCTTCGAGCACCGCCGGGTGTTGCACCAGCGTGGCTTCGACTTCGAACGGCGAGACGTAGATGCCGCCGACCTTCAACATGTCGTCGCTGCGGCCGCTGTAGGTGTAGCTGCCGTCGCCGTTGCGCACGTACTTGTCGCCGCTCTTCGTCCACGCGCCCTGGAAGGTGTCGCGCGTCTTGGAGCGGTTGCCCCAGTACATCATCGCCGCCGAGGGGCCGTGGATGTAGAGGTCGCCGGGCTCACCGTCGGCCACGCTTTGGCCGTCGTCGCCGCGCAACTCGACCTCGTAGCCGGGCACGGGCCAGCCGGTGGTGCCGTAGCGGACCTTGCCGGGTTGGTTGGACAGGAAGATGTGCAGCATCTCGGTCGAGCCGATGCCGTCGACGATGTCGACGCCGAAATGGCGTTTGAAGCGCTCGCCGATGTCGGCCGGCAGCGCCTCGCCGGCCGACGACACGAGCCGCAGCGCGACCTCGCCGCGCGCGGGCAGTTTGGGCGAGGCGAGCATGTTGGCAAAGCCGGTCGGTGCGCCGAAGAACACGGAAGGTTTGACAACCGGAGGGCGGCCTTCGTCGCCCGTGGCGCCGACTTGGCCCAGCCAGCGCGCAAAGGTCGCGTCGGGCGTCGGCCGCTCGGGCATCAGGATCGTCGTCGCGCCGACGCTCATCGGGAACGACAGCGCGTTGCCCAGGCCGTAGGCGAAGAACAGCTTGGCGGCGGAAAAGCAGACGTCGTCCTCGCGGATGCCGAGCAGGCGCTTGCCGTACAGCTCGGCCGTCCAGTACGGGTTGGCGTGCGAGTGCACGGTGCCCTTGGGGCGGCCGGTGGAGCCCGACGAGTAGAGCCAGAAGGCGCTGTCGTCGGGGCCGGTGGCAGCGGGTTGGGCCAGCGGCGCGTTGGCGGCTACGAAGGCTTCAAAGTCCACTTCGGATTCGTGCAGCGGCGCGTCTGTCGAAGACGCCGCTGACCGCGGCGTCTGCGGCCGCGAGACGACGACGCACCTCAGTTCGTGTTCCGACTTGACCATCGCTGCCGACAGCATCGGCAGCAGTACGCCCGACACCAGTGCGGCTTGCGCGCGCGAGTCCTCCAGCATGTAGGCGTAGTCGTCAGCGGTGAGCAGCGTGTTTACCGCCACCGGCACGAGGCCGGCGTACATCGCACCGAGAAAAGCGACCGGCCAGTCGGTCGTGTCCTGCATCAGCAGCAGCACACGCTCTTCGCGCCGCAAGCCGAGCGCGCGCAGCCCGGCGGCGACGCGGCGCACGCGGTCGGTGAGCGCGGCGTAGGTCAGGCCGCCCTGGTCATCGACGAAGGCGGGTTTGGCGCCGCGCTCGGCATTCAACGCGAGCAGATGCTGGGCGAAGTTGAAACGCTCGCCGGGTGCGGGGACGTCGTGGCTCATGTCTTGCCTCCTGGCGACCTATGGGGTGAACTCGATCTTTCCCTGCGGCAGCAGGTACAGCACCAGCGCTCGGCCCTGGCTCACCGTCGGGCGGTGTGCGCTGCCGGCGGGGTAGACGCACCAGCCCGCCGGGCGGCCGTCGAACTGCGCGTCGCCGTCGAGCGGCATGATCAGGTCGATCTCTCCGTTGGGGTGCGTGTGGTGCGGCCCGGCGATGTCTTTCATGTCGACCACATCGACCGAAAAGCCGTGCAGGTCGTCGGCCGGCTTGAAGATGCGGCCGTACTTGATGCCGCCGCCTTCGCGGTTGGCGAGCCAGCCTTCGGCGACGCCGGCCTCGCACGCGGCCTTCAGTTCGTCGTAGCTCGCGCTGCCCGCTCCATGCCTCTGGTTCAGCCAGGCGTCGAGATCTTTGTTCAGCTGGCGGCCGGCGATCTGCGCGGCAAGCGCGGCGATCTGGCTGCGCAATGCAGCGGCTGTGCTCATGGTGGTCTCCTGTTCACCTTGCGATCGCCAGGAAGATGAATTATTGTGCTTGCATGGACCATAGTTGTGCACTGATGGAGTGTCAAGCACTATATTGCATATGACCGGGTTAACACTGAACCAGGATCGTGACGACGCCGCCAGAAGCGTCGGCGTCGTCGATGCTGCAGAAGACAAGAATCCGTTCCTCGTCGCGCTCGGTGAGCGAGTGCGCGCTCTGCGTTCGAGGCGCGGAATGACTCGCAAGGCGGTGTCGATCTCGGCCGATGTCTCGGAGCGGCACCTGGCGAATCTGGAGTACGGCGTGGGCAACGCGTCGATCCTCGTGCTGCTCCAAGTCGCCCAGGCGTTGCAGGCAACGCTCGCCGAGCTCACCGGCGACGTCACGACGTCGTCGCCCGAGTGGCTGATGCTGCGCGAGTTGCTCGATGGGCGCAGCGAGCCCGATCTGCGCCGCGCCCGCATCGCCCTCGGCGAGCTCTTCGGCACCGGCGGCGCGGCGAACCAAAACGGCAACGGGCACAGTCCGCGAATTGCGCTGATTGGCCTGCGCGGCGGCGGCAAATCCACGCTCGGCAAGTTGCTGGCGGAGGAACTGGGCTTCCCCTTCATCGAGCTTTCGGGCGAAATCGAGAAGTTCGCCGGCTGCACGGTGGCCGAAATCCAGGCGCTCTATGGCCAGAACGCCTACCGCCGCTACGAGCGGCGCGCGCTCGAGGAAACGATCCAGATCTACGGCGAATGCGTGATCGCGGTGCCCGGCGGCCTGGTGTCGGACCCGGCCACATTCAACCAACTGCTCGCGCATTGCACGACCGTGTGGCTGCAGGCCACGCCCGAAGACCACATGAAACGCGTCGTCGCGCAGGGCGACCTGCGGCCGATGGCGCAGAGCAAGGAAGCGATGGAAGACCTGAAGGGCATCCTCGCCGGCCGGGCTGCCTTTTATTCGAAGGCCGATTTCACACTCGACACGAGTGCCCAACCGCTCGACGCGACGTTCGCGGCGCTGCGGCGAGTCGTTCGTGGTGCACTGAAAAAAAAACGGGCAACCACTGACACCTAAGCACTATCTTTCAGCTTGCGCCTGATCAATACATGCACTATTATGCATTTCATTGACGGCCAAGCTTTGCACGATAGTGCGCCAAGGAGACTTCTTTGACTGACCAGGCCCTGCGCGTTGACTACCAGACGAACCCCAGTCAGTACAAGCACTGGAAGTTGAAGTTTGAAGGCCCGGTCGCCACCCTCGGCGCTGACTTCGACGAGAACGCCGGCCTGCGCCCCGGCTACAA
>JANNJX010000255.1:0-1532 GCA_031396005.1 Burkholderiales bacterium | reverse complement strand
AGGCTCGTCGCTGCGCCCAACGTGATCGAAGAAACCGCGCAGCCGGTGCTCACCGAGTGGCGCGGCCGCGGCGCCGACGCGCTGGCCGGCGGCTCGGTGTCGCGCTTGGCCGATGGCCGGCTGGACGTGCGCTACAAGCTCTGGGACGCGGTCAAGAACCAGGACCTCGGCGGCCAGAGCATCGCCGTGCCGCTGGCCGACATGCGCCTGGCCGCGCATCGCGTGGCCGATGCGATCTACGAAAAAGTCACCGGCGACAAGGGCGTTTTTTCGACGCGCATCGCCTACGTCACGCGCGCCGGCAACCGCTACGCGCTGCGCATCGCCGACGCCGACGGCGAAGGCGGGCAGGTGGCGTTGAACAGCCCTGACCCGATCATCTCGCCGGCCTGGTCGCCCAACGGCCGTGAGCTGGCGTATGTTTCGTTCGAGTCGCAGAAGGCGGTGGTCTGGATCCAGGACGTCTCCACCGGCCAGCGGCGCAAGGTGGCCGACTTTCGCGGCAGCAACAGCGCGCCGGCCTGGTCGCCCGACGGCAGCCAGTTGGCGATGACGCTGTCGCGCGACGGCGGCTCGCAGATTTATGCGATGGCGCGCGACGGCGGCACGCCGCGGCGCCTCACGCAGAGCAGCGCCATCGACACCGAAGCGGCGTGGGCGCCCGACGGGCAGGGCATCTACTTCGTCAGCGACCGCGGCGGCGGCCCGCAGGTCTACCGCATGGGCGCTGCCGGCGGCGACGCGCAGCGCATCAGCTTCAACGGCTCGTACAACATCAGCCCGGCCATCAGCCCCGACGGCAAGACCCTGGCCTACATCTCGCGCCTGAACGGCGGCGCGTTCCGGCTGCACGTGCAGGACGTCGCCAGCGGAACCGCGACCGCCCTGACCGACACCAACGACGATGAAAGCCCCAGCTTCGCGCCCAATGGCAAGCTCATCATCTACGCCTCGCGCTCGCAAGGGCGCGACGTGCTGATGACGACCACGCTCGACGGCCGCATCAAGGCCAAGTTGCTGTCCACCGGCGCGGATGTGCGCGAGCCGGTGTGGGGACCGTTCAATCGATAGGAGCTCTGAAAGACCATGATGATGCAAAAGACCAAGACCCTCGCTCTGTGTGCCACCGCGGCGGTGCTTCTGGCGGCCGGCTGCGCCTCCAAGGTGCCGTTGGCGGAGAACAAGGAGGTGCCGATCGAGAACCGCAGCGGCACGACGCCGGGGGCGGGCGCCGGCGGTGCGGGCGCCGGGCAGTCGGGCGTGACGACGGTCAACACCGGCAGCGGCGCGACCACCAGCGCGCCGCGCGTCGTCTATTTCGACTTCGACAGCTACACCATCAAGGACGAATACCGCGGGCTGATCGAATCGAGCGCACGCGCTGCGGCCGCTGCGCGCAGCAAGCGCATGACGGTCGAGGGCCACACCGACGAGCGCGGCGGGCGCGAGTACAACCTGGCGCTCGGCCAGAAGCGCGCCGAGACGGTGGCGCGCGCGATGTCGCTGCTCGGCGTCAGTGCCGAGCAGGTCGA
>JANNJX010000185.1:0-4202 GCA_031396005.1 Burkholderiales bacterium | reverse complement strand
AGCTCCATCTGCAGGTGGCCGATGCCGCCGGTGCCCGAGCTGGCAAAGCTGTACTTGCCCGGGTTCTTCTTGATGACGTCGAGGAACGTCTTGTAGTCCTTGGCCGGAAAGCTCGGGTGCACCGCGATCACGTTCGGCGTGGCGGCGATGTTGATGATCGGCGTGAAGTCCTTCGTCGGGTCATAGCCGATCTTGGTGTTGATCGCCGGGTTGGCGGCCGTGGTGCTGACGGTGGCCATGCCGAGCGTGTAGCCGTCGGCCGGTGCCTTGATCACCTCAAGCGCACCGATCGAGCCGCCGCCGCCGGCCTTGTTCTCGACGAGCAGGTTCTGCCCGAGCGCCGCGCCGGCCTTCTCGGCGACGACGCGGGCGACGATGTCGGTCGTGCCGCCGGGCGCGAACGGCACGACCAGGCGCACCGGCTTGGCAGGGTAGGTTTGTGCCATCGCCGCGGGGACCATCGAAATGGCCAGCACCGCCGCGGCGGCCAAGGTTCCACGTTGCATGAAGCGAACTCCTCTTGTTGACAAACAAAACTAACCTACCGGGCCGCCGAGCAAGCCGACCTTCATGTCGGCGTCGGCCGGCCGCACGCCGATGAAGCAGCGCAGCAGCGCTGCGTACAAATCGTCGCCGGCAATCGGCGCTCCGCGCGTCGCGCCGTTGCGCGACAGCACCAGGCCCTTGCCGGGAATGAAATCGAGATCGATCACGTCTTTCTTCTTCAGCTTGACGAGGCCACGCACCAGGGCGTTGACCTGCGCCACGCGCTCGCCGAGTTTTGCCGCGTCGGCCGGCGGCGTATTGCGCTCGACACCCTTGACGAAAGCCTTGACGAACTCTTCGGCATCGACCTCCTGCAGCAGGCGCAACTGCAGGCGCTTGGGCCCCGTCTGCTGCAGCACCTGGGCCTCGGTGGCGGCCTTCTTCGGCAGGTACAGGCCGGCGGCATAACCCTTCAGCCAGGCCACGGCCCGCAGCCCGACGCCGTTCAACTGCAAGGCGGTGTCGGCCAGCTTGATGTCGCCGGCAAAGGTCACGCCCTCGGTGCTGATGGCTCGCGTGGCCCATGCCGGCGCCACGCCGGACAGGGCACAAATCAGCAAGGTGCGGCGCAGCAAGGTCATCGGCTTCGGACAAGTTCTGGAATGCTTCGAACGCACAGCCTGCCCGATTGGCCGACCGCGCGCATCGTGGATGGTACGCACCTGCAGCCGGGCACACTGCGCCATGGCCACTGCTGCACTGCTGCTGCCGGACTTCATGCTGATCGTGCTGGGCTACGCACTGGCGCGCTGGAGCGCGCTCGACCGGCCGTTGTGGGACGGGGCTGAGCGCCTCGTCTACTACCTGCTGTTCCCGTGCCTGCTGTTCGTCGCCATCGTGCGCCAGCCGATCTCGCTCGGCACTCTGGCCAGCCTGGGTTCGGTCGGCATGGCACTCACCGTGCTCGGCATCGTGCTGGCTTATGGGCTCGGCAAGGCCAACGGGGTCGATGCACTCGCGCATGCGGCCGGCGCGCAGGTGGCGTTCCGCTTCAACTCGTACATCGCGCTGGCCCTGGCCGAGCGGCTGGGCGGCGCCAACGGCGTGGCGGCGATGGCGGTGATCCTGGCCGTCGTCGTGCCGCTGTGCAATGTCGCCGCGGTCTGGCCGCTGGCGCGCACCGGGGGTCAGCACTACGGCCGCGAGCTGCTGCGCAACCCGCTGATCGTCGCCACCGTCGCCGGTCTGTCGGCCAACCTCGGCGGCCTCGTGCTGCCCGACGTGGCGGCGACGACGCTGCAACGCCTGGGTGCCGCGGCGCTGCCGCTGGGCTTGATGGCGGTCGGCGCCGGCCTGCGCCTCGGTGCGCTGCGCGAGGCGCCGCGGCTGGCGGCCGCGCTGCTGTCGATCCGCCACCTCGTCCTGCCGGCGCTGGCCTTGCTGCTGGTGCGGCAGGTGCCGCTCACGTCGGTGCAGCAGCAGATCGTCGTCATGTTCTCGGCGTTGCCGACGGCGGCGAGTGCTTATGTGCTGGCTTCGCGCATGGGCGGGCGCGGCGAGTTCGTCGCCGGGCTGGTGACGGTGTCGACCTTGCTCGGCATGCTCAGCGTGCCGCTGGCGCTGGCGCTGCATGAAGCGCTGCGTTGAGCGCCCATTCAATGTGTTCTCGCACCAGCGCATCGGCGCTGTCGTGCGCGGCGCGCAGAGATGCACGCACGTTTTCGTCGCCCGTGGCGTGCAGTGCGTTGCCCAGCGCCACCGCTAGATTGCGCCGCCAGCGCTGCCAGCCGATGCGCCGGATCGCGCTGCCTTCTGTGCGCTGCACAAACTCGGCCTCGCTCCACGACCACAGCTCGATCAGCGTCGTCTGGTCGAGCCCGTGGCGCGCATCGAAATCCGGCAACGCACTGCGCTGCGCGTACTTGTTCCACGGGCAGACGAGCTGGCAATCGTCGCAGCCGTAGATGCGATTGCCGACGAGCGGACGCAGCTCGAGCGGGATCGCCCCATCGTGTTCGATCGTCAGATACGAGATGCAGCGCCGCGCATCGAGCCGGAACGGTGCTGTGATGGCGCGCGTCGGACAGACGTCGATGCAGGCGCTGCAGGTGCCGCAATGCGCATCTGCCGGCGACGTGGGCGGCAGCGACAAGTCGACGAACAACTCGCCGAGAAAGAACATCGATCCCGCGTCGCGCGACAACGCCAGCGTGTGCTTGCCGCGCCAGCCGAGGCCGCTTCTTGCAGCCAGCTCCACTTCGAGCACCGGCGCCGAATCGGTAAAGACGCGGTGGCCGAACGGCCCGATGTCTTGCGCGATGCGATCGGCCAGCGCCTGTAGCCGCGAGCGCAAGACCTTGTGGTAATCACGTCCGCGTGCATACAGCGAGACCGTGGCCGCGCGCGCATCGCCGATGCGCCGCCACTCGACCGCCTGCCAGCCGTCACTGAGTTCGCGCGGCAGGTAGTCCATGCGCGCGGTGATCACGCTCACCGTGCCCGGCACGAGCTCGGCCGGCCGCGCGCGCTTGCTGCCATGCCGCGCCATGTAATGCATCGACCCATGGAACCCGGCGTCGAGCCACGCATACAAGCCGGCCTCGGCGGAAGACAAGTCGATGCCCGCAACGCCGATCTGTGAAAATCCGAGCTCCTTCGCCCAGGTGCGCATGTCTGCGAGCAGGCGCGCACCGTTTACCGAAGCATGTTGTCGACCGATCACCCGCCGATTCTAGAAACCCGCTTCCTCACCTGGCCCGACGAGTCGGCCTGCGCTGCGTTCGCAACGCGGCTGGCGCAATCGCCGGCGCTGTTCCCCTCGACCTTCATCGCGCTGGCCGGCCCGCTCGGCGCCGGCAAGACCACGTTCGTGCGCCATCTGATGCGCGCCCTGGGCGTGCAGGGGCGCATCAAGAGCCCGACCTATGCGGTGATGGAGCCGTACGAGATCAGCGGCCGTGCCATCTCACATTTCGACTTCTACCGCTTCACCGATGCGCGTGAATGGGCCGACGCCGGCTTTCGCGATGTCTTCGCTGCGCCCGGCCTGAAGCTCGCCGAATGGCCCGACAACGCGGCGCCGGTGCTGCCGCTGCCCGACTGGCGCTTGCAGATCGAACCGCTTGACACCGATGCGAGGCAGGTCACGGTGCACGCGTTCACACCGCACGGCGTTGTGCTGCTCGACCCATGAGCCCCACCTCACGCCGCAGCGCACTCAAAGCAGGCAGCCTGGCGTTGCTGCTCCAAGCCCCGCAACTGGCCTGGGGCGCAGGCATCGTCGCCGTGCGCGTCTGGCCAGCGGCGGATTACACGCGCGTCACCATCGAGTCCGACAGCGCGCTCGCTGCCAAACACTCGCTGTTCGAAGGCCCCGACCGCCTGGTGATCGACATCGACGGCCTCGAGCTGAGCCCGCAGTTGAAAGAGCTGCTCGGCAAGATCAAGGCCGACGACCCGTACATCGCTGGCCTGCGCGTCGGCCAGAACCAGCCGCGCGTGGTGCGGCTGGTGATCGACCTGAAACAGGCCACCGCGCCGCAGGTCTTCACGTTGAACCCGGTGGCGGCCTACAACCACCGCCTGGTCTTCGACCTCTACCCGAGCCAGGCGCGCGATCCGCTGCTGCAACTGATCCGCGACAAGGAGAGCGCCGAGCGCGAAGCCGCCAGCGCGGTGCGCGACGCCCTGGGCGAGTTCATCGGCAAGGTCGAGCG
>JANNJX010000182.1:0-3118 GCA_031396005.1 Burkholderiales bacterium | reverse complement strand
GCCATCGCCGCTTCCAACTCGTGCAGCATCAGCTTCATCCACAGCTCGCTGGTCTGGTGCTGGATGATGAACAGCATCTCGTTGTGGTCGGGCGACAGCGGGTGCTGCGCTGCGAGCACCTGGTCCAAGTGCAGGTAGTCGCCGTAGCTCATGTCGCGGGCGAAGTCGAGCTTGGCGTCGTGGTGTTCCGTCACGTGACCGTTGCCTTTTTGCTGAACCGATCGTGCTGCCACTCGCCGCTCTCCAGCACCTGGCTCAGGTGTTCCACCGCGTCCCACACATCGACAAAGCGCAAGTACAGCGGCGTGAAGCCGAAGCGCAGCACGTCCTGCGCAGCCGCAGGATGCGCATTGCTGCCCTCGCGGAAGTCGCCGATCACGCCGCGCGCGATCAGCGCCTGCACGATCGCATACGCGCCCTCGGTGCGCGTCAGCGAAACCTGGCTGCCGCGGTGCTGCGACTCGTGCGGCGTGATCACGTGCAGGCTGCTGCAACGCTCGGCCACCAGGCGCATGAAGACCTCCGTCATCGCCAGTGACTTGCTGCGCAGCGCCTCCATGCCGCCCAGCGGTTCGGCGGCGAGCACCGTGTCGATGCCGCATTCGAGCGCGGCCATCTGGATCACCGGCGGCGTGCCGCAGAGGTAGCGCGCGATGCCCGGCGCCGGCGTGTAGCCTGGCGTGAAGGCGAACGGCGCGGCGTGGCCCATCCAGCCGGCGAGCGGCTGCCAGAAGCGCTCGGCATGGCGCGGATGCACCCAGACGAAAGCCGGCGCGCCGGGGCCGCCGTTCAGGTATTTGTAGCCGCAGCCGACGGCGAAGTCGGCGTCGTCGCGCTTCAAATGCACCGGCAGCGCGCCGGCGCTGTGCGCGAGGTCCCAGACCGCCAGCGCGCCGGCTTTGTGCGCGGCGTCGGTGAGCGCGGCCATGTCGTGCAGGCGGCCGGTGCGGTAGTTGACCTGCGTCAGCATCAGCACGGCGACATCACCCTGCGTCAGGCGCGGCTCGATCTGCTGCGGCGTGTCAGCCAGCACCAGCTCGAAGCCGCGCTCGCGCGCCAGCGACTCGGCGATGTAGAGATCGGTCGGTCGGAAAGTTGTCGCGCTCCGACAGGATCACGCGGTGCTGCGGGCTGTCGGCCTGGGCCATCGACAGCGCGGCCGAGAGCACCTTGAAGAGGTTCACCGACGTCGAGTCGGCGGCCACGAGTTCGTCGGCGCCGGCGCCGACCAGCTTGGCGAGCTTGTTGCCCACGCGCTGCGGCAGGTCGATCCAATGCGCCGTGTTCCAGCTCTCGATCAGGTGCTCGCCCCATTCGTGCTCGATGACGTTGGCAATGCGCTGGGCGGTGACCCGCGGCAGCACGCCGAGCGAATTGCCATCGAGGTAGATTTTGTTCGGCGGCAGCGTGAACTGCGCGCGCAGCGCCGCCAGAGGGTCTTGCGCGTCGAGGTATTCGCAGTCGGATCGGTTCATTTCACAACTCCCGCAAGACGGCGCGAACGGGGCTCGCGTCGGCGGTGATGAGTTTGAGCGGCAGGGCGATCAGTTCGTAGTCGCCTTCGGCCACGTCGTCGAGGACCAGGTTCTCGAGCACGCGCAGACCGCGGCGGCGGATCACCTGGTGGCTGTCGAGCGATTTGCTGTCGGCCGGATCGATGCTGGCGGTGTCGATGCCGACCAGTGTCACGCCGAGGTCGGCCAGACGTTCGATCGTCTCGGGCGCATAGGCCGCGAGCGCACCGTCCCACGCGGCGACGGGCATGCGCTCGTAGGTGCGCACGAGCACGCGCGGCGGCAGTTGCGCGTCGATCGCATGCGACAGGTGCTGCCATTGCACCAGCGGCGCGACGCCGATGGCGTGGATGACGCGGCAGGGTCCGAGGTAGGGCGTGAGGTCGAGTGCGCCGACCGTGGTGCCGTCGGCGTCGTAGTGCAGCGGTGCATCGGCGTGCGCGCCGGTGTGCGGCGACAAGCTGATCGTGCTGACGTTGACCGGGCAACCGGGCGCGATGGTGGCGGCCCAACGCTGCTCGTAGCGCGCGTCGCCGGGAAACACCGGCGAATCCGCGTGCACCGGCGGCGAGATGTCCCAGAGCTGGCGTGCCATGCGTGCATCATAGGCACCACGACCCCTCGATGGAGACCCGCCCAAATGGCCGCTGATGTGTTCGAGATCGAAGACACCGTGCGCTTCGCGCAGTGCGACCCGGCAGGCATCGTCTTTTTCCCGCAGTACCTGGTGATGCTCAACACCTTGCACGAGCGCTGGTTCAATGAAGGCCTGGGCGTGGCGTACCACGATTACATAGGCCAGCGTCGGCTCGGCGTGCCGACTGTGCGCCTCGAATGCGACTTCTCGGCGGTCAGCAAGCATGGCGATCGTCTGCAGCAGCGCCTGGTGGTGGCCAAGCTCGGCCGCAGTTCGGTCGAGCTGGCGGTGGACTTCAGCAGCGGCGCCGAGTTGCGCGCGCGCTTCAGGCAGGTGCTGGTGTGCACGTCGCTGGCGACTCACAAGGCGGTCGCGCTGCCCGACGATGTGCGCCAGGCGATGCAACGCTTCGTGCGCTCAGCCGATGCGCCCTAGCAGCAGGTACTCCATCAGCGCTTTCTGCGCATGCATGCGGTTCTCGGCTTCGTCCCACACCACCGACTGCGGGCCGTCGATCACCGAGGCCGCCACCTCTTCGCCGCGGTGCGCCGGCAGGCAGTGCATGAACAGGGCATCGCTGCGCGCCACGGCCATCAATCGCTCATCGACGCACCAGTTGGCGAATGCTTTCACGCGTGCGGCGTTTTCGGCTTCCTGGCCCATGCTCGTCCAGACGTCGGTGGTGACTAGGTGCGCTGCGCGACAGGCTTCGAGCGGGTCTTTGAAGACGCGGTAGCAGTCGCCGCTCTTGATGCCGGCCACCGCGGGGTTCACTTCGTAGCCGCTCGGCGTGCTGACGTGCACCTTGAAGCCGAGTATCTCCGCGGCTTGCAGCCAGGTGTTGGCCATGTTGTTGCCGTCGCCGACCCAGGCCACGGTCTTGCCCGCAATCGGCCCGCGGTGCTCGATGAAAGTGAAGATGTCGGCCAGGATCTGGCAGGGGTGGTACTCGTTGGTCAGGCCGTTG
>JANNJX010000175.1:0-2765 GCA_031396005.1 Burkholderiales bacterium | reverse complement strand
CCGGCGCCGGCCAACAACACCTGGGCCATCGCCATCCGCAAGGACGTGGCGGCGGCGCAAAAGCTGACGTCGCTCGCCGACTTCGGCAAGTACGTTTCCGGCGGCGGCAAGGTCAAGCTGGCCGCGTCGGCCGAGTTCGCTGAGCGGCCGGACGCGCTGCCCGCGTTTCAATCGGCCTACGGCTTCAAGCTGACGCAGGACCAGTTGCTGCTGCTGGCCGGTGGCGACACGGCGGCAACGATCAAGGCCGCGGCCGAGCAGACGTCGGGCGTCAACGCGGCGATGGCGTACGGCACCGACGGCCCGCTGGCCGCCCTCGGCTTGGTCGTGCTCGACGACAGCAAGGGCGTGCAGCCCGTGTATGCGCCGGCCGCGGTGGTGCGCGCCGACGTGCTGGCCCAGCAGCCGAAGATCGCGAGCCTGCTCGCGCCGCTGTTCAAGACGCTCGACACCGCCACACTGCAGCGCCTGAACGCGCAGATCGCGCTCGAAGGGCAGGACGCGAAGAAGGTGGCCGCGGCTCATCTCAAGGCGACGGGTCTCGTCAAGTGAGACGGGGCACGGCCGTCCGAAGCCGGCTTGGATTTGCAGCCCGCGGCGTCGTGAGACGCGACGCCTCCTCGCGCCGTCCATGCCCGCGCACGCGGGCATGGCGCCGCGGCGCTCGGCCTCCTCGGGGGGCCTGCGCCGCAGGCGCTTCGGGGGCTCAATGATTGCGCCGGCGGCGGCGCTGGCGACCGTTCACAACCGGGTGCTGCTGACGATCGTGCTGGCGGCGCTCGTCGCCGCGTTCGGTTTGGCGTTTGTCAGCGTCGCGCCGAACCGGCTGGTGTCGGGCAACGGCGTGCCGCTGCATGGCCTGATGAGCGTCGGCCGACATGCACTGTGGCTGCCGGCGGCGCTGTTGTTGTTCGCTGCGTTCGTGCCGCCCGCGCGCTGGTTGCACAGTGCGGTGGCCGTCGCCGCTGCTCTGCTGCTGGCCGGGCTGCTGTGGTTGGCTGGAAGCGTTGCCGCGCAACAGTCGAGCGCGCTGTCGCCTTTGGCGCGCGTCTCGCTCGGCGGTGGCTTCTGGGTGTTGGCGCTGCTCGCTTGGCTGGCCGCCGCCGATGCGGTGCAGCGGCTGCACTTCTCACCCGCGTGGCGAACTCTGGTGCTGGCGTGCTTGCTCTTGCCCACGGCGCTGTTGTGGGCCAGCGGCCAGCTCGATGCGCTGTCGCTGGTCAAGGAGTACGCCAACCGGCAGGAGGTGTTCAACGCCGCCGGGCAGCGTCACTTGCAGATCGTGTTGAGCGCCCTCTTGCCTTCACTGCTGATCGGCGTGCCGCTGGGCGTGGCCGCGGCGCGAAGCAAAGCTTTTGCCGGGCCGCTGCTGGCCACGCTCAACATCATCCAGACCGTGCCGTCGATCGCCCTCTTCGCGCTGCTGATCGCGCCGCTCGGCGCGCTGGCCGTTGCGCTGCCGGGTTGGGGCTTGCAAGGTATCGGCTTGCTGCCGGCCGCGATCGCGCTGACGCTGTACGCGCTGCTGCCGATCGTGCACGGCACAGCCGCGGGCCTGGCCCAGGTGCCGGCATCGGCAATCGAAGCGGCCACCGGCATGGGCATGACGCGGCGCCAGACGTTCTGGCGCGTGCGCGTGCCGCTGGCGCTGCCGGTGCTGTTGTCGGGCCTGCGCGTGACCACGGTGCAGGTCATCGGCCTGGCCGTCGTCGCGGCGCTGATCGGCGCCGGCGGCTTCGGCGCGCTGGTCTTCCAGGGCCTGGCCAGCAGCGCGCTCGATCTGGTGTTGCTCGGCGTGCTGCCGGTGGTGGCGTTGGCGATGGTCGCCGATGCTGCGCTCGGCTTGCTCAGCGCCTCGCTGCAAACCGGACACAGGCGCGCGCGGTGATCGAGCTGCGCCACGTCGGCAAGTCGTTCGGCGCGACGCGCGCAGTCGATGACGTGTCGCTGGCGATCACGCGCGGCGAGTTCGTCGTCCTCGTCGGCGCGTCGGGCTCGGGCAAGTCGACGCTGTTGAAGATGATCAACCGCATGGCCCCGCACGACCGCGGCAGCATCCTGTTCGCCGGACAGGAGATCCGCTCGTTCAAGCCCGAAGACCTGCGCCGCCGCATGGGCTATGCGATCCAGTCGATCGGCCTGTTCCCGCATTGGACCGTGGCGCGCAACATCGCCGCCGTGCCCGAGCTGCTCGGCTGGCCGGCGGCG
This sequence comes from Burkholderiales bacterium, assembly GCA_031396005.1. Classification (GTDB taxonomy): domain Bacteria; phylum Pseudomonadota; class Gammaproteobacteria; order Burkholderiales; family Burkholderiaceae_C; genus CADEEN01. The sequence continues at coordinate 557 of JANNJX010000175.1, read as the reverse complement.
CGCATCGCCGCGCGCGTCGACGACTTGCTGACGCTGCTCGGCCTCGAGCCCGCGCTGTACCGAAAGCGCTGGCCGAGCCAGTTGTCGGGCGGCCAGCAGCAGCGCGTGGGAGTGGCGCGCGCGCTCGCTGCCGACCCCGAAGTGCTGCTGATGGACGAACCCTTCGGCGCGCTCGACCCGCTGACGCGCGAATCGCTGCAGCAGGAACTGGCGCGCATCCACAAGGCGTCCGGCAAGACCATCGTGCTGGTCACCCACGACATCGACGAAGCGCTGCGTCTGGCCACGCGCATCGTGCTGCTCGATCACGGCCGCGTCGTGCAGGACGGCACGCCGGCGCAACTGCTGGCCGAGCCGGTCAATGCCTTCGTCAGCGACTTCGTCGGCCGCAGCGACCTGGGATTGAAGCTGCTCGGCCTGCAGACCGTGGCCGAGCGCGTGCGCGCGGGCGAGCACGCCGACGGCGAGCCGCTGCCGGCCACCCTGAGCCTGCGTGAAGCGCTGGCTGCGTTCGTCGTGCGCCGTGTTGACCGGCTGCCGGTGGTCGATGCACAGGG
>JANNJX010000172.1:0-11381 GCA_031396005.1 Burkholderiales bacterium | reverse complement strand
CGACAGGCCCACCAGCTCGAGCTGCACCAAGAGGCGCGTCGTCGCTTCGGCGCGGCCGGTGGAGATGCGCTCGGCGACCACGCGGCCGATCCAGCAGCCGGCGTCGTACTCGAAGCCGGCCAGCGAATCGGTGATGCGGCTATCGCGCAACGAGTAGTTGATGCGGCCGACGCCGTAGAGCGTGCCGCGGCAATCGCGGCCGCTTTGCGCTGCGCTGCGGTCGCGTGAATAAAGCGGCCATTGCCAGCCGATGTCGAGTTGCTCGCTGGCGCCGCGCGTCAACCGGTAGGCGGCCGACAGCGTGCGAAACGGCCCCGGCTGGTAGCGGGCCGCGAGCAGCGAACGCGTGGCGCGGTCGAGCTCGGGGCTGTACTGCACGGCCGCATCGAAGGTCCACTTCGACGACAGGTGCGCGCTGCCGTCGAGCAGCACGTCGGAGAAGCGCTGTTCGAGCGGCACGCCGTCGGGCGTGATGCGCTGCTCGCGCAGCAGATAGCGCTGCGCAATGCCCAGTCGCAGCGCCTCGTTGCCGTTGGCCCGGTCGATCAGCCGCGTCGTCATGCCGGCGGTGACCTGGTGCGCGTCGCTGACCCGGTCGACGCCGGCGAAGGCGTTGTCGCTGAAAACCGAGATGGTGTTGAAGTCTTTCGCTGCGGTGTCGAACAGCGGTAGCGTGTCCTGCGCGCGGAACGGCGTGTTGACGTAGAGCACGCGCGGCTCGAGCGTCTGCGTCAGCCGGCGCGTGCCCCACAGCGCGGCGCGCTCGAACTGCAGGCCGCCGTCGAGCGCGAGCGTCGGCACGGCGCGCGAGGCCCGCGTGCGGCCGTCGCTCATCGGCGTGTCGGTGTGGTACTGGGCGAAGTTGAGCGCGGCGCGCGGCGTGAACCAGGCGCCGGCGTCGCGCCAGGTGTAGCTGGCCTGGGCCAGCAGGTGCAGGCGTTCGCCGTCGGGGCGCGGCGGTGCGCCGGGGTCGTCGCGCGTCAGCGCAAAGCGATTCGCTTCGGCCTCGAACGACAACTCGGTCCCGCTGCTCCACGGCCTGCCGAGGCCGCGCCAGCCGATCTGCGGCGCGCGGTGGTACGGCGCGGTGATCAGCGCCAGCGGATCGGCGTCCTGCAGCACCTGCCAGTACTGCACGCGGGCATAGCTGGTGGTGTCCATGCCGGCGATCCGCCAGTCGCGCTCGGCTGCGGCCGACAGCGGCAGCAGGCGCGGCGTGAACGAGCGCAGCGCGCTGCCGAAGTCTTTCCAGTAGGCGTCGTCGGAAACGCGCAGGCCGGCGTGCTGCCAGCGCCAGGCGTTGCTGGCGTCGCTGCCCGAATCACTACCAAAGGCCAGGCCCTGCTGGCGCCACTTCAGCGCACTGCGCGACTCGCCGAAGACGCGGTCCTTCGGCAGCCAGTGCCATTGCAGCTCGCCGCCATGGCGCGGCTCGAGGTAGCGCGCCTCGGCGAGGGCGCCGAAGCCGCGGCGCGAGTAGACGATCGGCGTGAAGGTGGCGTCGCGCTGCGGCGCGATGTTCCAGTACCACGGCACGGCCACTTCGAGGCCGCTCTTGCTGTCGAGGTTGACCGTCGGCGGCAGCCAGCCCGATTTACGTTCGTCGGTCAGCGGAAACGACAGCACCGGCGCGCCGAGGATTGGCACACCGAGAAAGCGCAGCACCGCGCCTTCGGCGATGCCTTCGTTGGCCTCGAAGTCGAGCTTGACGCGCTCGGCGCTGAGCAGCCACGCCGGCATGCCGTCGCCGTTGCGGGTGCAACTGGTGTAGTCGGCGCGGGTCAGGCGGGCGCGCTGCTCGTCGATGAAGTCGATGCGCTCGGCGCGGCCGCCGGCCTGCGTGCGCGCGAAAAAATACTCCGGCCTGGTGAACCAGCCTTCGAAGCGGCCGAGCGTCAGTGACAGCTCGGGGCCGGCGAACCAGTTGCCGTCGGCGGTGTCGATGCGCACGTTGCCTCGCGCGCTGGCGCGGTCGGCGATGTTGTCGTACTCGAGGCGGTCGCTTTGCAGGCTGAGCCGGCCGCGCTTCAACAGCACTTTGCCTTCGGCGACGAAATCCAGATCGGGCCGGCCGCGCAGTTCGTCGGCTTCGAGCGTCAGCGGCAAAGCTCGCTCGTCGATCCCGGCGCCGACTCCGACGCCCACGTTTGCGCGCGGCTCTTGGGCCGACACACGCAAGGGCATCGACAGCAGCAGCAGGGCGGCCAGTGCCAGAGCGTGGCGGTGGACAGACATCAGGGCATCAGGCAAGGAGCGACGGGCCGGTTTGGATTTGTAGAATGAAAATTATCCATGACAGACATGCCAACGCCCGCCGAGGTCGCCTGGGCCGACCCGAAACGCAAGAGCGACTTCGAACGATGGCTCGCGCCGCTGGCCGTTGCGCATGGTTTGCGAGCTGACACGTTGCGTGCTGCGTCGGCCGATGCGAGCTTTCGCCGCTACCTGCGCATCGACGCTGCGAAGGGCGCCAGCCTCGTCGTCATGGACGCGCCGCCGCCGCAGGAAGACACGCAGCCCTTCGTCAAGATCGCGCAGTTGATTGAGCATGCCGGCCTGCACGGACCGCAGGTTCTGGCCGCCGATGTCGAGCTCGGCTTCCTGCTGCTGACCGACCTAGGCCGCACGCTCTATCTCGACGCCTTCGCCGACGCCAGCCCGAAGCAAACCGACACTCTCATGCGCGACGCGATCACGGCGCTGGTGCAGTGGCAGAGCAAAGTGCCTGGCGACACACTGCCGCCGTACGACGACGCGATGCTGCGCCGCGAGCTGCAGCTCTTCCCCGACTGGTGCGTGGCCCGCGAGTACGGCGTCACCTGGGGTGAGCGCGAGCAACAGACGTGGCAGCAGGTCAGCGATGCGCTCGTCGGCGCTGCGTTGGCGCAACCCAAGGTCGCCGTGCACCGCGACTGGATGCCGCGCAATCTGATGGTCTCCGATCCGAACCCGGCCATCCTCGATTTTCAGGACGCGGCTTACGGTCCGATCGCCTACGACGTGGCCTCGCTGCTGCGCGATGCGTTCTGGAGCTGGGACGAAGAACGTGAACTCGACTGGGCGGCGCGCTACTGGGACACGGCGCGCCGCGCAGCGCTGCCGGTGGGCGATGACTTCGGTTTGTTCTGGCGCGATGTCGAGTGGATCGGCCTGCAGCGGCATCTGAAGGTGCTCGGCATCTTCTGCCGCTTGAAGCACCGTGACGGCAAGGCGAAGTATTCATCCGACCTGCCGCGGTTTTTTGCCTATGCGACGAAGGTGGCGACGCGCTACCGCGAGTTGCAGCCGCTGCTGTCGCTGATCGAGCCGTTGTCGGGAATTCAACCTGCTGTCGGCTTCTCGATGCGCTGAGTTCGGCGGTTTGCGCTCGGCCCGCGGGCGGCGCGGCGCCGTCGCTCATGCTGGAGTACCAGAAATCGCGCCGTCGCCGCACCGCCCTCGGGCCTGTGCCGCTGTGAGCGTTCGTGGCGTCGAATGCAACTGCGCCTGTGCTTGCGGACACAGGGCTGAGGCAACAACAAGGCAACTGCCTGCGGCCAACGAAGTGGCGACGAAGCACGAACTATTGTTCCCTGCGTGCCCTCGCGGCCCGGACACGCCGCAACCAGCGAACCACCATCGCTACGACACCCACAACCACTATTGGTCCAAGCGCGAGCAAAGCCACTATCCGCGGTGGCCGCCCCTCTGGCACGAGCCAAGAAGCCGGCGACGAGCTTGTTGCCGCAGCAAAGAAGAAGTCGAGCGCCACGGCCGCGACAGAGCACACCAGGACCATGACGACGAGGCGCTTCACAGACCGACTGATCGCACGCGGCGGAGCATTCGCTGCAACCTAACCCTCGGCGAACTCGCTCATCGGAATGCATGAACAGAACAGGTTGCGATCACCGTAAACGTTGTCAACGCGCGCGACCGGGCTCCAGTACTTGTTGTGCTTCAACGCCGGCACCGGGTAGGCGGCGACTTCGCGCGAGTAGGGGTGCTTCCATTCGTCCTCGAGCAACGACACGGCAGTGTGCGGCGCGTTCTTCAGCGGGTTGTCGTCCTGCGGCCACTCGCCTTTTTCGACGCGGCGGATCTCTTCGCGAATCGCGATCATCGCGTCGCAGAAGCGGTCGAGTTCGACCAGCGGTTCGCTCTCTGTCGGCTCGACCATCAGCGTGCCGGCCACCGGGAAACTCAGCGTCGGCGCGTGGAAGCCGTAGTCGACCAGGCGCTTGGCGACGTCTTCGGCGCTGACGCTGCTCGTCTCTTTGAACGGCCGCAGGTCGAGGATGCACTCGTGCGCGACGCCGCCGCCTTTCAGGCCCGCAACCTCGCTGCTGTAGTGGATGTCGTAGTGATCGGCCAGGCGCGCTGCTACGTAGTTGGCCGCCAGGATCGCGGTTTCCGTCGCCGCGGTCAGGCCATCGGCGCCCATCATGCGGATGTACATCCACGAGATCGGCAGCACGCCGGCGTTGCCGAGCGGCGCGGCGCTGACAGCGCCGACCGGTGAGTCTTTGCCGGTGCCGGTGCGATGGCCCGGCAGGAAGGGCACGAGGTCTTCGACGACGCACACCGGCCCGACGCCCGGCCCGCCGCCGCCGTGCGGGATGCAGAAGGTCTTGTGCAGGTTCAGGTGGCTGACATCGCCGCCGAACTCGCCCGGCGCGGCAACGCCGACGAGCGCGTTCATGTTGGCGCCATCGACGTACACGCGGCCGCCATGCTCGTGTACCAGTGCGCAGAGTTCTTTCACCTTCGGGTCGAACACACCATACGTGCTCGGGTAGGTGATCATGATCGCGGCCAGCTTGTCGCTGTTGGCTTCGACCTTGGTCGTGAGATCGTTCATATCCACGTTGCCGAGGGCGTCGCACTTGACGACGACGACGCTCATGCCCGTCATCTGCGCGCTCGCCGGGTTCGTGCCATGCGCCGACTCCGGAATCAGGCAGACGCTGCGATGCCCTTGGCCGCGCGCCCGTTGCCAGCCGCGGATCGCCAGCAACCCCGCGTACTCGCCCTGCGAGCCGGCGTTGGGTTGCAGGCTGATGCCGGCATAGCCCGTGGCCTGGCACAACCACGCGCGCAGTTGCTCGTCCATCAGCGCGTAGCCGGCGCGCTGTTCGGCGGGCGCGAACGGGTGGATGTCGGCGAACTCGGGCCAGGTGATCGGAATCATCTCGGCCGTGGCGTTCAGCTTCATCGTGCACGAGCCCAGTGGGATCATCGTGCGGTCCAGCGCCAGGTCCTTGTCGGAGAGCTTGCGGATGTAGCGCAGCATCTCGGTTTCGCCGTGGTGCGTGTTGAACACCGGGTGCGTCAGGAACTCGCTCGTGCGGCGCAATTCGAGCGGGATCAGTGGTTCGATGCCGCGCTCGAAGGTCGCAACGTCGGGCAGCGTTTGCCCCGGCTTGGCGAAGACCTGCCACAGCGCAGCAATGTCGTCGCGCGTCGTCGTCTCGTCGAGCGTGATGCCGATGTAGGCGTCGTCCCATTCGCGAAAGCGCCGCAGGTTCATGCCGCGCGCGGCGGCGGCCTCGACGAAGGCGCCGGTCTGGCCGTCGGTCTTCAGCGACAGCGTGTCGAAGGCGTCCGTTGAGCGCGGCGCGTGGCCGAGCTGCGTCAGGCCGTCGGCGAGGATCGCCGTGTAGCTGGCCACGCGCTGCGCGATGCGCTTCAGCCCCGCAGGCCCGTGGTAGACGGCATACATGCTGGCGATCACGGCCAGCAGGACCTGAGCCGTGCAGATGTTGCTCGTTGCCTTCTCGCGGCGGATGTGCTGCTCGCGTGTTTGCAGTGCCAGTCGGTAGGCCTTGTCGCCGTGCGCGTCAATGCTCACGCCCACCAGCCGGCCGGGCATCGAGCGCTTGAACTCGTCGCGGCAGGCCATGAAGGCGGCATGCGGCCCACCGTTGGCCATCGGCACGCCGAAGCGCTGGCTGTTGCCGACGACGATGTCGGCGCCCCATTCACCGGGCGGCGCCAGCAGCGTCAGCGCGAGCAGATCGGTGCAGACGATGAAGGCAGCGTGCTTGGCGTGCACGGTGCCGGTGTCGGCACGCAGGTCATGGACCTGCCCGCTGGTGGTGGGGTAGCCGATCAGCACCGCGAAGTAGTCGTCGGTGGCTAACAGCGTGTCCCACTCGGGTGCGGAGTTGGCGAGTTTGACGACGATGCCCAGCGGCTCGGCGCGCGTGCGCACGACCTCGATCGTCTGCGGGTGACAGTCACCCGCGACGACGATCACATTGCCTTTGGCTTTGACGCTGCGCTTGGCCAGCGTCATCGCTTCGGCGGCGGCTGTCGCTTCATCGAGCATCGACGCGTTGGCGATCGGCATCGCGGTGAGGTCACACACCATCGTCTGGAAGTTGATCAGCGCTTCCATGCGGCCTTGCGAAATCTCGGCCTGGTAGGGCGTGTACGCGGTGTACCAGGCCGGGTTCTCGAGGATGTTGCGCAGGATGACGCCGGGCGTGATCGTGCCGTGGTAGCCCTGGCCGATGAAACTCTTCATCACCGTGTTCTTCGCCGCGATGGCCTTCAGCTCCTTCAGCGCCTGTGCTTCACCGATCGGCGCTGGCAGTTCCATCGGCTTCGATCGCGCAATCGAGCGCGGCACCACCGCGTCGATCAGCGCTCGCCTCGACGCGGCGCCGACGGCAGTCAGCATGTGCTGCTCGTCACTCGCCCACGGGCCGATGTGGCGGGCGCGGAATTCGGCGGCGTTTTCCAGTTCGAACAACGACAAGGTGGCGGACTTCAGCATGGTGCCAGCAATCAAAGGGTCGTCAACAACTTGTCGTAAGCCGGCGGGTCCATCAGCTGGTCGAACTGCTCCATGTGCGTGACGTGCACCTTGAAGAACCAGCCGTTGCCCATCGGGTCGGTGTTGGCCAGCGAAGGGTCGGCACGCAGCGCTTCGTTGACCTCGACCACTTCACCTTCGGCCGGCATGTACAGGTCAGCCGCCGCCTTCACCGATTCGACGACGCCGACGACGTCGCCGCGCTTGTAGGTCTTGCCGACCTCGGGCAGCTCGACGAACACCACGTCGCCGAGCGCCTCCTGCGCGTGCAGCGTGATGCCGACCACCGCGGCTTCGTGATCTTCGATGTTGATCCACTCGTGGTCGGGGGTGAACATGGTCGTCATGGGCAGGGACTCCTTGTGGGTTAACCGCGGTAATAGCCGGGGGGAACAAAGGGCATGGTCGTGACGCGCATCGGCTGGTTCTTGCCGCGCACCTGCGCATAGACCTCATGATTGGCGATCGCATGGTTGGCGGCGAGGTAGGCCATCGCGATCGGCTGATTCACCGTCGGCGCGAGAGTGCCGCTGGTGACATGGCCGAGCTTGTGTCCGTGTGCATCGACGATCACCGCACCTTCGCGCACCGGAATGCGCTCCAGGCCGAGCAGGCCGACGCGCTTGACCGGTGGGCCGCTCGTCAACTGGCCGCCGATCTTGTCGGCGCCCGGGTAGTGACCGGCGCGCGCACCGCCGGGGCGGCGCACCTTCTGCATCGACCATGTCAGACCCGCTTCGACCGGCGTCGTGTTCTCGTTGATGTCGTGGCCGTACAGGCACAGGCCCGCTTCGAGGCGCAGCGTGTCGCGCGCGCCGAGGCCGGCGGGCTTGACCTCGGGTTGCGCGAGCAACTCTTTGGCGAGCATCACCGCGGCGTCGGCCGGCACCGAAATCTCGAAGCCGTCTTCGCCGGTATAGCCCGAGCGCGTGACGAAGCAGTCGGCGCCGACGAGCGTGAACGAGCCGCCCGTCATGAAGGTCAGCTTCTCGACGCCGGGTGCCAGACGCTGCAACGCGTTGACCGCATGCTGGCCCTGCAGCGCCAACAACGCGCGATCGGGCAGCGGAATCACCTGGCAGCGGTAGCCGATGTTTGTCATCAGGTGCCTCGTGTCGGGGTCCTTGCAGGCGGCGTTGACGACGACGAACAAATCGTCGGGCCGCCGCGCGATCATCAGATCGTCCTGGATGCCGCCGGCCGCGTTGGTGAACAAGGCGTAGCGCTGCTTGCCGATGCCGAGGTCGATGACGTCCATCGGCACCAGCGTTTCGAGAGCGGCGGCGGCGTCAGGGCCCACCAGCCGCAACTGCCCCATGTGCGAGACGTCGAACAAGGCCGCCTGCTCGCGGCAGTGGCGGTGCTCGGCAATGATGCCGCCGGGGTAGTTGACCGGCATTTCGTAGCCGGCAAAGGGCACCATCTTCGCGCCGAGTTCGAGGTGCAGCTCGTAGAGCGGCGTGCGCAAGAGAGGAGGGGTCATGGCGCGGAATCTCCGGAGGGCAAAACGCCACCGACCATACGCCGGTGGAACCAATCTGCCCCCGCTGTCCGCTTTACCTGAGAGATTGACGTTGCGGGTCTTCAGAACCGCCAACGCTTGCCCCTTCGGTGGACGCTCCACTTGCGTGAACCGCCTCTCTCCAGTGAGGTGTCACCGGTCTTTCAACCGATGCTTGCCAGTCCTTTTGCCTGAGCGTTCGAGGTGACCGTTTACGCCACCTCTGCGCCGTCGGCGGCGCACCTCTGGGGTCCGCTCTCTCCTAGCGGGAGCAGTGTACCGCTACAGTCCACGCCGATCATGAAGCCCCCAAGCTCGCTGACGCCCGCGGCCCCCGTGGCACCGAAGGGGCCACTGCGTGGCCCCTGGGGCGCCCAGTGGCTTCGGACGGCCTGGCGCCACTGAATGGCCGACCCACTCAAGAAAAAAGAGATCGCCGCCTTGCCGGTGCGCCGCTACGAAGAAGTGCGCCACGAGATCCGCTCCGGCGACCTCGCTTTCTGCTCCGGCTCGTACGTCTTCTCGAAGTGGATTCAGGGCTTCACCAAATCGGTGTGGAGCCACGTTGGTCTGATCTACCGCGACGACCATCTGCGCCGCGTCTTCATTCTGGAGAGCGAAGTCGGCATCGGCGTGCGCCTGGTGCCGATATCGAAGTACCTGCGCGACTACCACGGCCGGCGCAAACCGTACCGCGGCCAGATGGTGCTCGCACGCGTCAACCCGGCCCTCGGCGATGAGCAGGTGCGCACGGCAGTGAGCTACGGCATGGACCTGCTGACCAAGCCCTACGACAACTTCGAGATCCTGCGAATAGCAGCACGTATCGCCTTTCGCGTCGGCCGGCGCACGCAGGACCGCAAGTTCATCTGCTCGGAGCTCGTTGACGAGTGCTATCGCGCGGGCGGAGTCAAGTTCGTGCGGCGCGACAACTACATCAGCCCGGACGACGTCTGGCGCGATCCTGTCGTTACCAAGATCGCGCGGATTCACTGAGGTTCTTCGCGCTGGTTCTCGCGGGGCCCGAGGACGGCGCGGCGCCGTCGCTCATGCTGGAGTACCAGAAATCGCGCCGTCGCCGCACCGCCCTCGAACCCGGGGCCTGTAGTTCGGGGTGCGACGCCCGTATCCTTCCAAAGACTACGTGCAAGCCGCCGACAGGCTTGATGCCCACTCGGCTGGTGATATCTTTTGCTTGGTACGCATCAAGGTGATGCTCTCAAGAACATCTGCACTCGCCCATGATCAACGTACTCTCACGCACCGAGCGCCGCATTCACACCGCGGCATGGCTGCTGGGGCTTGTTGCTTGACTCGGCTTCGGCGGTGCGATGGTTTTTACTGGCAGCTCGTTGCCGTGGCTCTGGCTCTCCGTCATCGGCGGCGTCATCGCTGTGATCTTTGGGATGGCTGTTCGCTACCAAGTACATCTCTTGCCGTTTCGGTCACGGTGAGTGCGTGTCGCTGAGTCTTCGCGCAGGTCTCAGTAGCAACGGGAGGGCATTTGACGCATCGAATGTCACCGCATCCGCCCGACCCGAGGGCGATGCGGCGACGGCGCGATTTCTGGTGCTCCAGCATGGGCGACGGCGGCGCGTCGCCCTCGGGCTGCGCGAGGTGGTGACGTGCGTGAGGCCCCTCACCCCAACCCTCTCCCGCAAGCGGGAGAGGGCGCGAAGAATCAAGCCTCCTGTTGCGCCACTTCCATCTTCCCCCGGTACCACTCATGGAAGTGCTGCATGCCGTCTTCCATTGGGCTCTGGTACGGGCCGACGTCGTTGTCGCCGCGCTTCATCAGCGCTTCGCGGCCGGCGTCCATGCGCAGCGCGATTTCGTCGTCTTCGATGCAGGTCTCCATGTAGGCCGCTTGCTGCGCCTCGATGTAATCGCGCTCGAAGGCATGGATCTCTTCGGGGTAGAAGAACTCGACGATGTTGGTCGTCTTGCGCGGGCCCTTGGGGATCAGCGTCGAGACAACGAGCACGTTCGGGTACCACTCGACCATGACGCCGGGGTAGTAGGTCAGCCACACCGCGCCATGCTTCGGCGGTGTGCCGTTCTGGTAGCGCAGCACCTGTTCCTGCCACGCCTGATAGACGGCCGAGCCGGCCTTGCCGAGCGCCTCGCTGCCGCTCTTGGCCACGCCGACGGTCTGCACCGAGAACTCGGCTCCCATGTCCCAGCGCAGGTCGTCGCAGGAGACGAAGTTGCCCAGGCCGGGATGGAAAGGGCCGACGTGATAGTCCTCGAGATAGACCTCGATGAAGCTCTTCCAGTTGTAGTCGCACTCGTGCACTACCGTGCGGTCATAGACGTAGCCTGAGAAGTCGAGATCGGTGCGGCTGGCGATCTTCGCCAGATCGGCCGACGGGTTGCGTCCCGCGTTCTCGAACAGCAACCCGTTCCACTCGGTGAGCCGGTAGCGGTTCAGGTTCAAGCAAGGGTCGTGCTTGAAGTGCGGCGCGCCGATGAGCTGGCCTTGCAGGTCATACGTCCAGCGGTGCAGCGGGCAGACGACGTTGGCGCCCGTGTTGCCGTGGCCGCGCAACATCACCGCCTGCCGATGCCGGCAGACATTGGAGACGAGTTCGATGCCTGAGGCGTTGCGCACCAGCGTGCGGCCGTCGCCTTCGTGCGCCAGCACGTGGTAGTCGCCCTCGTCGGGCACGAACAACTCATGCCCGACGTAACGCGGGCCAGGCTTGAAGAGGGTTTGCTGTTCGCGCTGGTACAGCGCTTCGTCGAAGTAGGCCTCGACGCTCAGTTGGGAAGAAACGCTGGGATGCAGCGCTACGCGGCCGATGCTCAGATCAGACATGGTCTCAGGATCTTTCCAAGAACCATCACGAAAAACCGACGGCGTCACGGCGACGTGTTGTCGGCACCCATTGGGCTGTACCCTCGTGATAGATCGTGGGCCTCGGCAGGGAGAGGATTGTAGCCAGGGGGGTGTTCACGCACGGCATCGGGTCAATCCAGCACGGCCGTTGGGCGGTCCTGTCCAGCCGTTGCCGGTGCTCACGGGTTTGCCCGTAGCGCTCTGACTACAATCCCGGCCTGTTTTCATCACTCGAAATGCCG
>JANNJX010000170.1:0-4092 GCA_031396005.1 Burkholderiales bacterium | reverse complement strand
GGTCGATCGCAAGTACATCGAGGCCTCGCAGATGCTGGGCGCGAGCGCGTGGCGCTCGATGACCGAGGTGCTGCTGCCGGCAGCGGTGCCACAGGTCGTCGCGGGGCTGCGCATCTCGGCGGGCCTGGGCTGGCAATCGCTGGTCGGCGCGGAGTTGATCGTCGCTGCCAGCGGCGTCGGCAACATGATGGTCAAGGGCCAGGCAGCGGTGTCGACGACGACGGTGATGTGCGGCATGGTCGCCATCGGCATCGTCGGCCTGCTGATCGACGTGGCGCTGCGCCGCGTGCAGCTCGTCATCGAAAAGCGAAGAGGTCTGTAGGCAAAGCATGGCCATCATCCAGTTCCAGAACGTGCAGCGCGTGTTCAGCCAGAACGGCCAGGACTTCGTCGCCTTGAAGGACATCGAGCTCGAGGTCAAGGACCGCGAGTTCGTCGCCATCGTCGGGCCGTCGGGCTGCGGCAAGACGACCTGCATGCGCATGGCCGCGGGGCTCGAGCATCCGACGGGCGGGCGGGTCTTGGTCGACGGCCAAATCGTCACCCAGCCCGGCCCCGACCGCGCGGTGGTGTTCCAGGCCTTCGCGTTGTTCCCGTGGAAGACGGTCTGGGACAACATCGAGTTCGGCCTGCACTCGCTCGGTGTCGAGGCGGGCGAGCGCAAGCGCCGCATCGAGCAGATCATCACGCTGATGGGCCTGGGCGGCTATGAGCAGGCCTACCCGCACCAGCTCTCCGGCGGCATGCAGCAACGCGTGGCGATCGCGCGCGCCTATGTGCTCGACCCGAAGGTGCTGCTGATGGACGAGCCTTTCGGCGCGCTCGATGCTCAGACGCGCGTCGTTATGCAGGAAGAGCTGGTGCGACTGGCGCGCAAGAACCCGCGTACGGTGCTGTTCATCACCCACGCCGTCGAAGAGGCGGTGTACCTGGCCGACCGCATCGTCGTCATGTCGCGCCGGCCGGGCACGGTGCGCGAGATCATCGACGTCAAGACCATCCGCGAAGCCGAAGACTGGGACCAGCACAAGCGCATCGAGGACGTGATGGACCTGCCGAGCTTCGTGCACCTGCGCACCCATGTCTGGAAGCTGCTGCGCGAACAGCAGCTCGGCGACGAACATTGAAACAGTACTCACCCACCAGGAGACCCGCGATGAAGTTCCACTCGTTCCCCTTGCGCGCTGCAGTTCTCGCCACCGCGCTGATCACGGCGGGCGTTGCCTCCGCGCAGCAGCTCACCGAGATCAAGGTCAGCTACCAGCCGGCGCTGTATTGGGCGCTGCCGTTTCACATCGCCACCGAGAAGGGCTGGTGGGCGGAGGTCGGCCTGAAGCCGGTGTTCAGCACCTTCCCTGCCGGCGTGCCGCAGATCGCGGCGGCGGCGAGCAAGTCATGGGACGTCGGCGGCACGGGCTCGGTGCCGGCGGTGCTCGGCCATGTGCGCTTCGGCATCAAGACCATCGGCGTCACCAACGACGAGTCGGCGGGCAACGCGCTGCTGGTGCGCAAGGAGCTGGCCGACAAGATCACGAAGGACCCGGCGAGCATGAAGGGCCAGACCATCGTGCTCACCGCCAACTCCACCGGCGACTACGCGGTTCAGTCGTGCCTGAAAAAGTACGGCTTGGCCAAGGCCGACGTCACGATCAAGAACATGGGTCAGGCCGAGATCATCTCGGCCGTGTCGTCGAACAATGCCGACCTGGCCGGCCTGTGGGCGCCCAACATCTACACGCTCGAAGAAAAGGCCGGCGCCAAGGTCCTCTGTAGCGGCAAGGAAGGCGGCGTCGTCGTGCCCGGCGCGCTGATCGCGCGTGGCGAGTATGCCGAGCAGAACCCGGAGAACGTCGCCAAGTTCCTCGCGGTCTATCTGCGTGCGTGGAAGTGGGCCAACGCGCACAAGCCCGAGGCCATCGCGATGATGAAGAAGTTCTACGACCAGGGCGGCGTGTCGATCAGCGAGGCGTCGATGAAGAAGGAGTTCGACACCCGACCGACCTTCGACCTGGGCAGCCAGATCGCGCGCATGGACCGCAGCCGCGGCAACTCCGACATGGACGCCTGGTTCGGTCAGATCGCGATCTTCATGCGCGGCACCGGCGCCATCCAGAGCGTGCCGCAGCCCACCGACTTCATCACCGACGTCTACATGAAGCGCGTGCAGGCCGATCCCAAGCTGCGCGACTTCGCCAACAACCCGAAGTGAGGCGGCTATGGGCACGACCTACCTGAAGAAGGCGGCGAAGACGCCGGAGACCGAAACTGCCACGGCGCAGAAGGTGGTCACCGAGATGCTCGCCGAGATCGGCAAAAGCGGCGAGACCGCAGTGCGCGCGTATGCGAAGAAACTCGACGGCTGGGACGGCGAGATCGTGCTGACGCGCGCCGAGATCGACCGCCGCGCGGCCGAGGTGCCGGCGACCGTGAAGCGCGACATCGACTTTGCGATCGCGCAGGTCAGCGCGTTTGCGCACGCGCAGCGCAAGTCGCTGTCGGAGTTCTCGGTCGAGGTGCACAAAGGCGTCACCGCCGGCCAGCGCGTGCTGCCGGTCAACGTCGCCGGCTGCTACGCGCCGGCCGGGCGCTACGCGCACATCGCCTCGGCCTACATGGGCGTGGCGACGGCCAAGGCCGCAGGTGTGAAGACCATCGTCGCCTGCTCGGGACCGTTTCGCGGCGGGCCGATGCATCCGTACCTGCTTTATGCGTTCGACAAGGCGGGCGCCGACGTCATCATGACGCTCGGCGGCGTGCAGGCCATCGCGACCATGGCCGAGGGCCTGTTTTCCGGCAAGCCGGCGGACGTGATCGTCGGGCCGGGCAACAAGTTCGTCGCCGAGGCCAAGCGCACGCTGTTCGGCAAGGTCGGCATCGATGTCTTCGCCGGGCCGTCGGAAGTGGCGGTGATTGCCGACGACAGCGCGGATGCCGCCATCGTCGCCAGCGACCTCGTCGGTCAGGCCGAGCATGGGCACGAGAGCCCGGCGTGGCTGTTCACAACGTCGCGCGTGCTGGCAGAAGACGTGATGCGGCGTGTTCCGGCGCTGATCGACACGCTGCCGCCGACGGCGCGCGACGCGGCCGGCGCGGCCTGGCGCGACTACGGCGAGGTCATCGTCTGCGACACGCGTGAAGAGATGGCCGCCGTCTCCGACAAGTACGCCAGCGAGCACCTCGAAGTGCACACGCGCGATCTCGACTGGTGGCTGTCTAACCTCACCTGCTACGGCTCGCTCTTCCTCGGCGAAGAAACGACGGTGGCCTACGGCGACAAGGCCAGCGGCCCGAACCACGTGCTGCCGACCAAGGGCGCGGCGCGCTACTCGGGCGGCCTGTCGGTGCACAAGTTCATGAAGACGCTCACCTGGCAGCGCATGACGCGCGAAGCCGCGCGCGACATCGGCGAGGTCACCGCGCGCATCTCGCGGTTAGAAGGCATGGAAGCGCATGCGCGCACCGCCGACGATCGATTGGCCAAGTACTTCCCCGACCAAACGTTCGAGCGCGGTGAGCCGGTGAAGGTGTGAAGACCGAGCTCGCATCGTTGTTCGATCTGGGTGGCAAACGCGCACTCGTCACCGGCGGCAACTCGGGCATCGGCGCGGCAATGGCGCGCGCGCTCGGCCTGGCCGGTGCACGCGTGCTGCTCGTCGCGCGCCGCGAGGCCGAGCTGAACGCGCAGGCGCAGCAGTTGCGCGACGAGGGCATCGAGGTCGAGGCGCTGAGCGCGGACCTTGCGGACATTGCAGCGCTGCGCACGGCTGCACAACGCGCCGGCGCGATCGACATCCTCGTCAACGCCGCCGGCGTCAACCTGCGCCAGCCGTTTGCCGAAGTGACTCCCGAGGCCTGGCAGACGCAGCTCGCGCTGCACCTGGGCGCGCCGTTCTTCCTGACGCAGGCGCTCGCGCCCGGCATGGCCGTGCGCGGCTGGGGCCGCGTGATCAACATCGCCTCGCTGCAAAGCCACCGCGCGTTCGCCAACAGCGCACCGTACGGCGCCGGCAAGGGCGGCATCGTGCAGTTGACGCGCGCGATCGCGCAGGAGTGGGGCGGCAAGGGCATCACCTGCAACGCCATCGGCCCGGG
>JANNJX010000168.1:0-2058 GCA_031396005.1 Burkholderiales bacterium | reverse complement strand
CCGACCTGGTGCTGATGGACATCGGCCTGCGTGGCGCCAATGGCATCGAGGCCACGCGCCGGCTGCGCGCGCTGCTGCCGGCGCTGCGCGTCGTCATGCTGACGATGCACGACAACACCGAGTACGTGCGCGAGGCCCTGCACGCCGGAGCCGTCGGCTATGTGCAGAAAGACAGTCCGGCCGAAGAGATCGTCGACGCCATCCGCGCCGTGATGGCCGGTGGCCAGTACCTCTCGGCCGGCATCGCCGCGGCCTTGCAGCGCGCCGGCACCGGCGACGACGAAACGTTGACGCCGCGCGAGCGCGAGGTGCTGGCGCTGATCGCGCAGGGGCTGTCGAGCAAGGACATCGGCGAACGCCTGGCGATGGGTGTGCGCACGGTGGAAACGCACCGCACCAACCTGCGCCGAAAGCTCGACCTGGCCAGCCCTGCCGCGCTCGTGCGCTATGCCGTGGAGCGGCACCGGCGCCCGCCCTGACCCGGGGCCGGGTCGAGGCCACGCCGTCTACGTGTTCACACGCAGGCGCAAACACCGATGCCACGGCGACGGGCGGCTGTCACATTCCCAGGCTGCGCGCGTTGCGCAGTCCACAAGACCCCCGACACCAGCACAGCAGGAGACCCCATGAGCCTCGACGACACCACCCCCCGCCGCCGCAAGTTCCTCAAGGCGGCCTCCGCCGGCGCGGTGGCCACCACCGCCCTGGCCGCACCCGCGGTCAGCCGCGCCCAGACCGTGGCCTTCCGCTTCCAGAGCACCTGGCCGGCCAAGGACATCTTCCACGAGTACGCCACCGACTTCGCCAAGAAGGTCAACGACATGGCCGGCGCGCGGCTGAAGATTGAAGTCCTGCCCTCGGGCTCGGTGGTGCCGGCTTTCCAGCTGCTCGACGCGGTCAACAAGGGCACGCTCGACGGCGGCCACGGCGTGGTGGCCTACCACTACGGCAAGAACAATGCGCTGGCGCTGTGGGGCTCGGGCCCGGCCTTCGGCATGGACCCGAACATGGTGCTGGCCTGGCACAACTACGGCGGCGGCAAGGCGCTGCTGGAAGAGATCTACAAGTCGCTGTCGATCGACGTCGTCTCGTTCCTCTACGGCCCGATGCCGACGCAGCCGCTGGGCTGGTTCAAGAAGCCGGTCACCAAGCCGGAGGACCTGAAGGGCCTGAAGTTCCGCACCGTCGGCCTCGCCGTCGACGTCTTCAAGGAGCTCGGCGCGGCGGTGAACCCGCTGCCCGGCGGCGAGATCGTGCCGGCCCTGGACCGCGGCCTGATCGACGCCGCCGAGTTCAACAATGCCAGCTCCGACCGCCTGCTCGGCTTCCCCGACGTGGTCAAGAACTGCATGCTGCAGAGCTTCCACCAGAGCGGCGAGCAGTTCGAGATTCTGTTCAACAAGGCCAAGTACGACGCCCTGCCGGCTGAGCTCAAGGCGGTGATCGACTACTCGGTGCAGGCGGCCTCGGCCGACATGAGCTGGAAGGCGATCGACCGCAACTCGAAGGACTACGTCGAGCTGAAGACCGCCAAGATCAACTTCTACAAGACGCCGGACAGCGTGCTCAAGGCGCAGCTCGACGCCTGGGACAAGGTCACCGCGGCCAAGTCGGCCGAGAACCCGCAGTTCAAGAAGATCCTCGATTCGCAGAAGGTCTTCGCGCAACGCGCCGGTCAGTGGCAGAACGACTACACGGTCGATTTCAAGATGGCGTGGAACCGCTACTTCCGCGCGCCTGCG
The DNA here is from genome assembly GCA_031396005.1 of Burkholderiales bacterium. Taxonomy (GTDB): domain Bacteria; phylum Pseudomonadota; class Gammaproteobacteria; order Burkholderiales; family Burkholderiaceae_C; genus CADEEN01. The sequence continues at coordinate 316 of JANNJX010000168.1, read as the reverse complement.
AAGAAGGCTTGATCTTTCCCGGGTGACCTCACGACGAAGGGCCACCCCGGTGGCCCTTCGTGTTTCTTGCGGAGCAAAACAATATGAAAAGCGTGCTGATCGCCGTGGATCGCGCATCGACCTGGCTCGGCCAGGCCTTTGCGTGGCTGATCGTTCTGCTGACTTTGATGATCTCGTGGGAAGTGTTCTCGCGCTACGTGCTGAACGAGCCGCACGACTGGGCGCTCGACGCGCAGATCATGATGTACGGCACGCTGTTCATGCTCGCCGGGGCCTACACGCTGGCCAAGAACGGGCACGTGCGTGGTGACGTGCT
>JANNJX010000155.1:0-5667 GCA_031396005.1 Burkholderiales bacterium | reverse complement strand
CTCATGTGCGCCGGCGAGACGATGCCGTAGTCCACCGCCTTGCCCTGCGCCATGTACTCGAAGTACTGCTTCTCGAGCCCGAGCTCGCTGTTGCGGTGCAGGACGAAGGTGATCGGCTTGCCGTAGTACTGCTTGACCAGCTCCTCGAACTTGAGCAGGGCCTTGTTGAAGGCGTGGTCGTCGTTGAATTGCACGGCGCCGTGCAGCGTGATGGCTTGCGCGCGCGCGCTGCCGGTCATCGGCAGGGCAACGACGGCAGCCAGTGAACCCACCACTTGTCGGCGCTTCATGACGGTCTCCAGATTGGTCTTGGGGCCGTCGCAGCGTAGCGATTGCATGCAGCGTGCCCATCGGGAATGCCCGTATCCCGATCGGCTCGTCATCCACCAGGCGAGGGATGGTTGTCGCACCGCAGACACCACCGAAGCCCCCATTCCCAGGATCGCGGTGGCCGCGACGATTGCACACAATGGGTCGCACAAGTTGCCGCTCGCCGCGGTGACACGGCAACGGAGGCAGGGTGGGCATCGCAGCGCTTCGGGCAGCATTGATGGTGGCGGCAGCGGTGGCGCTGTTCCACGCCGTGCCGGCCGCCAGCAACGCGCCACGTGCCCATGGACGCGAGTTGCTGGCGCAGTTCGATTTGCCCGCCGACGCCGTCGCTCGCTACACCGCGCTGGCCGCCGCAGCGCCGCGCCACGAGTCGGCGAGCGAGTTCACGCCGTCGATCGACAACGCGATGTGGGTCGGCCCGCTGCAACAGGTCGGCGCCGGCCGCAACCCGTACACGCTGGTGCTGACCGTCGGCGGCGTGGCGCGCGCGGCCGGTGACATCCGCGCTCGGTGGCAGACCGGCTGGGAAGTGCGCGAGTCGCCGCTGGCGACGCGCGAAGTGCTGATGCCCGCAGGTGCGCAGCAGGACGGCGGGACGGTCGCCGGGGCCGCGGTGACGCTGACCGCCGTCAGCGCGCCGCTGTCGTTCCGCGGTGAGCGCCAGGCCTCGCCGATGCTCAACCTCGTCCATGCCGACAACCTCGACATCCGCGACGTGCAGTTGCAAGTCTGGTCGGGCTCGGCGCCGATGCTGGCCTGGCCGGCTCTGGCAGCGCCGCGGCCGGCGTGGCTCGGCCTGGGCACGCTGTGCCTGCTGATGGGTTTCTTTTTGCGGCGCCCGGCGCGCCCGCTGACTGCGCCGACAGCCGTCAAGTCGCGCCTGCCGCAGGCCGATCCGCAGCAGCCGCAGGAGCGCCCTGCCATCACCGATCGGGCGCTTGCGTCCCCGCCGCCGCTGCCGACGCCACCGCCTGCGCCGTTGGTGGCGGCTGCGCCGCAGAACCAGTCGTCGCGGGTGGTCCATGCGCTGCGCGACGTGCTGATGCAGGGCCTGGCCGTGCCCACGGAATTGGACGCCCGCAGGCGTCGGCGCAGCGCCGGCTGAACCGGTGTGAACGGCCCGCGGCGCAGCGTCGCCGTAGAGGTTGCCATCGGCGCGACAATGGGCGCATCGCAGCCCCACCGGACGCCGCCACCATGAGCACGACCCCCGCCTACCCTTCCACCCAACTGCTGATCGACGGTCAGTGGTGCGACGCCTCCGACGGCCGCACGCTGGCCGTGGTCAACCCCGCCAGCGGCGCCGAGATCGGCCGCGTGGCGCATGCCGGCCGCGCCGATCTCGACCGCGCCTTGACCGCTGCACAAAAAGGCTTCGCCACCTGGCGCGCCATGCCGGCCGTCGAGCGCGCCAAGCTGATGCGCCAGGCCGCCGTGCTGTTGAAGGAACGCGCCGACGCCATCGCGGCGACGATGACGCAGGAACAAGGCAAGCCGCTCGCCGAAGCCAAAGGCGAAACGCTGGCCGCGGCCGACATCATCGAATGGTTCGCCGACGAGAGCCGGCGCGTCTACGGCCGCATCGTGCCGCCGCGCAACATGGCGACGCAGCAACTGGTGCTGAAGGAGCCGGTCGGCCCGGTGGCGGCCTTCACGCCGTGGAACTTTCCGATCAACCAGGTCGTGCGCAAGGTCTGCGCGGCGTTGTCGACGGGCTGCTCGATCCTCGTCAAGGCGCCGGAAGAAACGCCGGGGTCACCAGCAGCACTGCTCAAGGCCTTTGCCGACGCCGGCGTGCCGGCCGGCGTGATCGGCCTGGTCTTCGGCGATCCGGCCGAAATCTCGAGCTACCTGATCCCGCACCCGGTGATCCGCAAGATCACCTTCACCGGCAGCACGCCGGTGGGCAAGCAGCTCGCGGCGATGGCCGGCCAGCACATGAAGCGGGCGACGATGGAGCTCGGCGGCCACGCGCCGGTGATCGTGGCCGAAGACGCCGACATCGCGTTGGCGGTCAAGGCCGCGGGCGCCGCCAAGTTCCGCAACGCCGGCCAGGTCTGCATCGCGCCGACGCGCTTCCTGGTGCACAACAGCATCCGCGCCGAGTTCGAGCGGGCGCTGGTCGCGCAGACCAACGCGCACAAGGTCGGCGACGGCATGACGCAAGGCACGACGCTCGGCCCGCTGGCGAATCCGCGGCGGCTGACCGCGATGCAGCAGTTCACCGAAGACGCCGTGAAGCAAGGCGCGAAGGTGCTCGCCGGTGGCGAGCGCATCGGCGCGTCGGGCAACTTCTTTGCGCCGACGGTGCTGTCCGACGTGCCGCTGACGGCGAAAGTCTTCAACGACGAACCGTTCGGCCCGATGGCCGCGGTGCGCGGCTTCGACACGCTCGACGAAGCCATCGCCGAGAGCAACCGCCTGCCGTACGGCCTGGCCGGCTACGCCTACAGCCAATCGGTGAAGACCGTCCACGCGCTGTCGCAGCGCGTCGAGGTCGGCATGCTGTTCGTCAACCAGCCGGCGCTGCCAACGCCCGAGATGCCGTTCGGCGGCGTCAAGGATTCCGGCTACGGCAGCGAAGGCGGGCCGGAAGCGCTGGAAGCCTACCTGGTGACCAAGGCGGTATCGGTGTTCTGTGGTTGAGCTGAGCGCCCTCGCCGCCTGTCCGCGCTGGGCACGGCGCTGGCTTTTGCGCTTGTCGTTGCTGGGGTTGCTGGCGCCGCTGGCCGCCGGCGCTGCGGTGTTGTCCGAAGCCGATGCGCGCGCCTTGCGCTCGGTCATCGAGGCCCAGCTCGAGGCCTTCGCCGCCGACGATGCCGAGCGCGCGTACTCGTACGCCGCCGCCGGCATCCGCACGCAGTTCGGCGACGCCGCGGCCTTCATGGCCATGGTGCGGTCGGGTTACCCGATGGTCGTGCGGCCGCAGGCGGTGACTTTCTTTCAGCCGCGAGCCGCCGACGGCGCGGTGGTGCAGATGGTGCAACTGCGCGACCGTACCGGCCGCCTCTGGCGGGCCACGTACCAGCTCGAGCGACAGGCCGGCGACGGCTGGCGCATCAGCGGCTGCACGGTGGCGCCGGACAGCGGCAAGTCGCTGACCTGACGCCCCCGCTGCCGGGTCGGCCGCTGTCGTCAGCGAAGCGGTTTCTTGATGATCGCGTGGCCGAGCGACAGCCGCAGCCACTCGAACCGCGACGGCGTCGGGTTGCCGATGCCAAAGTGCGGGTGCGTGATGTCCAGCATGCCGCACTCATCGACCAGTTCCTTGATGAAACCCACCATGCCGCGCTGATGACTCAAGAACCGCCGCTTGACGGCGCGCCAGCGCGTCCAGCCGACGGCCTTGCGCAACAGCGCATTGCTGTTGACCAGCGCGCTGCCGGAGAGTGACTTCAGCAGCCGCTCGCGCGGCAGCAGCTCGGGTTCGGGCGGCCTGTACTTCCGGCCGTCGACGTACTGCGGCCAGTAGCCGGTGCCCCAGTCTTCGATGAAGTACAGGCCGCCCGGTTTGAGGTGGTGCAGGTAGAGGTGCCAGAACGAAATGCGCGTCAGCTGTCCGACATGCGACGCATCGTCGACGATGACATCGAAGCCCTCGGGCGCCTGTTCGCGGCCGATGCGGTCGAGCAACGGCCGGTCCTGTTGTTCGCCCTGGTAGGTGACGATGCGCTCGCTGTCGAGCCCCGGGATGCGAGGCCGGATGTCGAGGCCGACGATCGTCGACTGCGGCATCCACCGGGCCCAGTTGCGCAACGAGTCGCCCTCGGCGATGCCGAGCTCGAGCAGGCGCAACGGATGCTGACGCAGCGGCCCGAGAAACTCGTCGTAGTTGCGCATGTAGTGCGCCAGGCCCAACTTGCTGATCGGCACCTGTTCGATGCGCTTGGGGACGGTCATCGATGCGGTCCTTTGCATGCCCTTCAGGTCAACCACTTCTCGAGCGCGCTGCGCAGCGCGTCGATCAGGATCGGCTTGGTGAGGTAGTCGTCCATGCCTGCGGCGGCGCCGAGTTTGCGATCGGTGTCGCTGGCGTGCGCGGTCAGGGCGACGATCGGGAAGCGCGGCAAGTGGCCTGCGTCCTGCAGCGCGCGCAGGCGGCGCGTCGATTCGAGGCCGTCCATCACCGGCATCTGCAGATCCATCAGCACCAGGTGCGGCACGTGCTGCTCACAGGCGGCGATGGCGGCCGCGCCGTCGGCGGCGCCGGTGGGCATGTGGCCGAGCTGGCGCACGAACTCTTCGGTGATCATCAGGTTGACGGCGTTGTCTTCGACGACGAGCACGCGCGCGCCCGACCTGGCCGCTGCCGGCGCGACGGCCCCGGCGGGTGGCGCACGCTGGGCGGCGCTCAGCATGGCGAGCAGCGCGCCGGGCGTCACCGGCAGCACGACCGGCACCGCGCCTTGCGCCAGCGCTGCGCGCTCCAGCGCCGGCTGGCTCCAGTCGGGGCGCACCAGCAAGACGATGTGCGCCTGGGGCAGCGCGGTGCGCAAGGCGACGAAGTCCGCGTCGGCTTGCAGTGCATGCTCGGCGATGACGACCACGCCGGGCCACAGCGCGGCCGGTGTGGTGCGCGCACGCGCAATCGCCGAGGCCACGCTCGGCAGCACCTGGCTGCGCCAGCCGGCGCGGATCAGCCGGCGCGCGAACCACTGCCGGGGATCGGCCGCGTGATGGACGAGCCAGGCCAGGCCGGGCGCCACCGCCGGCAACCGCGGCGCGCCGGCGTCGATCTGCACCGGCCAGCGAAAGGCGAAGGTGCTGCCGGCGGCGCTGCTGCGTTCGAGCGTGACGTCGCCGCCCATCGCCCGCGCCAGCCGCCGCGAGATCGCCAGGCCGAGGCCGCTGCCGCCATGCTGGCGCGTCAGGCTGGCGTCGCCCTGCACGAACGCGTCGAAGATGCGCTCGTGCAGCGCCGGCTCGATGCCGGGGCCGGTGTCTTCGATGCGCACGACGGCATGCGTGCGCGCGTCGGCATCGACGACGAGCTCGCCGGTCAGCGCCACGTGGCCGCGCCCGGTGAACTTGAGGGCATTGGCCGCGAGGTTGGTCACGACCTGGCGCACGCGCGCCGGATCGCCCTGCACCTGCGTCACGTCGCCCGCCCAGTCGAAGCGGATCGACACCGATTTGGCCGCCGTGCCGCGACCCAGCGCCGGCATCAGCGCGCGCAATGCTTCGGCCAGCAGATCCGGCAGGTCGAACGGCTGCTGCGCCAGCTCGATGCCGCCGGCGTCCAGGCGCGACAGGTCGAGCACTTCGTTGATCAGCTCCAGCAGCGAGCGGCCCGAACCCAACGCCACTTCGAGGTAGCGCCGCTGCGCCGGCTGC
>JANNJX010000123.1:0-2717 GCA_031396005.1 Burkholderiales bacterium | reverse complement strand
GGCGTGCAATGGATGACCGCCGGCCGCGGCGTCATCCACAGCGAGCTGCCCGAGCAGAGCGAAGGCCGCATGGAAGGCTTTCAGTTGTGGCTCAACCTGCCGTCCAAAGACAAGATGAAGGCGCCGTGGTATCGCGACATTCAGAGTTCCGAAGTGCCGGAGTGGCATGGCGACGGTGTGCTCGCACGCGTCATCGCCGGTTCGACCCACGGCGTGCAGGGCGCCGTGCAACGCGACGGCACCGAGCCGCTGTACCTCGATCTGCATCTCGACGCCGGCGCGAGCTTCGAGCAACCGCTGCCCGAGTCGCACAACGCTTTCGTTTATGTGTATCGCGGCGCCGTGCAGATCGACGATCAAGCGGCGCCGGTGCAACGCATGGCGATCCTTCGCAACGCAGGCGACGGCGTGCGCATCATGGCCAGCTCAGAGGGCGCACGCGCGATCCTGATCGCGGGCAAACCGCTCAAGGAACCGATCGTTCAGTACGGCCCGTTCGTGATGAACACGCAGCAGGAAATCTTCAAGGCGGTGGAAGATTTCCGCGCTGGAAAACTCGCTTAGACGGCGCTCGGGCCAGAGCCGGGCCACTCCCAAGCGTCCGGCCCGATCCTCCCCTCGGGGGAGTAATCGCGCCGCGAGCGAGGGGCCGTCACGACACCGTCACGCCTTTCCAGAAGGCAAGGCGGCCCTTGATGTTCGCGGCGGCCTCGCTGGGCTCCGGGTAGTACCAGACCGCGTCCGAGTTCATCTCGCCGTTGACGAGCAGGCTGTGGTACCGGGCTTGCCCCTTCCACGGGCAGCTCGTGCGGTGGTTCGAAAACGCCAGGTATTCGCGCTTGACGCTCGCCTCGGGGAAGTAGTGGTTGCCTTCGACGACGACAGTGTTGTCGCTGTCGGCGATGACGGCGCCGTTCCAGACTGCTTTGACCATGGTGAAGCTCCTCAAAGAGAAGCGTCGATCATGCCGCGAGCGGCTCCGCGTCGCCGATGGGGTCGTAATACGCCGCCGGTTGGGTGTCCGGGAACAGCGACGCCGCCACGGCAGCCGGCAGCTCGATCACGTCCAGGCCTTGCGCCATCACCCAGCTCGATTCGTGCCAGCCGCTCTCGCGCTGCTCGGCGTCGTCGGCGCGCACTTCGGCGAAGGTCTGCGGCAGCAGGCGGGTCAGGCGGCTTAGACGGTCAGCGATCTGCATGAACATGGTGGTGGCCCTGTGACGGCGTGTTGAGGTTGCAGCGAAGCAATGACGCGATCATGAAAAGAGTGTGGCCCGGCTGCCATCACACCAAAGGGGGATCGGGCCTCTAGACTGTCAAACGTGTCTGTCTGTACCAACACCTTCATGGCAAACCCCTAGCCGCACTGGTTGGCACCGCTCGACCTCGGTTTCGCGATGCTGAATAACCGCGTGCTGATGGGCTCGATGCACACCGGCGTCAGGCCGCATATCGGCAAGCGCGTGAGTGGGCCCTTGCTACTCGCAGCCCGCCACGACGCCGTGCCGCTCGCCACCGGCGTTCCGCCGCGAAACCCGAAAATCCCCGGCGAGGACACGCCGGCCGTGATGAGCTGCATCGGCGCCATCCTCGGCCGGCAGCCGGTCGGCCGGCGCGTGGCGCTGATCAGCACCGCTCGAAGCTGCGGGGCTGAGGTACACCTGATCGGCGGTGCGCACGAAGCCGGCGAGCTCGACGCCAAACGCGCCATCGACCAGGCACGCGGCTCGCCGCCGCCCTGTAGAAACGACGAACCCGGCCAGAGGCCGGGTCGGTTGCCGAAAGCCGGAACGGTTCAGGCCTGCGCGCTCGCCGCCGCGCGCGCCATCTGTGCCGCGCTGGGTTCTTGCTTGGCCAGCGCGTCCACACCGGCCGGCGTCATCACCGTCACGAGGGCGGCGCAGCCGAAGGAAACGGCGCGCTGGAGGAGTTTGCTGGTGTTCATGGTGCGGACCTTTGCGGTGCGTGGTGCGGTGTCGATGGCTGAACTCTAGGCAGCGAGCCGTCGTTGCGCGAGCCGCTTGCGATGAACTGCGCCCAACGCGCGCCCAACCGCACCACGCGCAGACCGAATGCACACGCTGCCTATGATCCGCCCCCATGCCCCAGCGCTTCGGCTCAAACGTTCCGCCGCAAGAGCGCGTGCCGGTGGCCTGGTACGCGCCGCCGGTGCTGCTGCAGTCAGGGCAGGAGCTGGTGCAGTCGCAGAACTTCCAACGCAACCTCGACCGGCGGGAGAGCTTCTCGGCGGCGCTCGCGCCAATCGATCTGTCGGCGCGCACTGACAGCGATCTTTGGATCGACTTCATCTCCGACACCGGCGACGGCGGCAGCGCCACGTTCGCCGTCGCGCAAGCCGCTCTCAAATCCCAACTGGCCGTGCAGGACGAGCAGGGCTCGGCGCTCGCGCTGCCCGAAGCCGACGTGCTTCTGTTCGGCGGCGATCTGGCCTACCCCGGCGCCAGCGGGCCGGTCTACCAGTACCGCTTCCACGAGCCGTTCACGATGGCGCAGGACCCGGCGAGCCGCTTTCGCGCCGGCGGCGCCGCCGCGCCGAAGATCGTCGCCGCGATCCCGCAGAACCACGACTGGTTCGACAGCGCTTCCACCTTCTGCCGCTACTTCGTGGCCCAGGACAAGGGCGACTTTCTGGGCGCGCGCACGCCGCAGCGCCAGACCTACTTTGCGCTCAAGCTGGCGCACGGTTTCTGGGTGCT
>JANNJX010000114.1:0-1548 GCA_031396005.1 Burkholderiales bacterium | reverse complement strand
GTCGCCAGCCCTTGGCGAATCGCTTGCACCGCAACCGGCAGGCGCTCGCGCAAGGCTTCGAGCGCAGCAAGCACGCCGGCGGCGTTGACCAGTTGGTTGGCACCACGAAGCGACGGGTACGCCAGGCCGTTGATGCGCTTGCCGCGGCCGGCCCACATCCACTGCTGGCGGTCGCCACCGTGGTTGAAGTCGCGGCCGACGAGCCACAGGTCGGCGCCCACCGATTGCGCATACGCGGCCACCGACGCCGGCGGCATCGGGTCGCTGACGATCGCCGGCTTGCCACCGCGCATGATGTGCGCCTTTTCGCGGCCGATGCGCTCGCGATCCGGGCCGAGGTACTCGGTGTGGTCGAGGTCGATGCTGGTGACGATCGCGCAATCGGTGTCGATCGCGTTGACCGCATCGAGCCGACCGCCGAGACCGACTTCGAGAATCACCACGTCGAGCGGCCGTTGCGACAGGCAACGCATGATGGCCAGCGTCGTGAATTCGAAGTACGTGAGCGTGGTATGGCCGCGCGCGGCCTCCACCGCTTCGAAGTGCGGCAGCAGTGCGCCCTCTGCCACCGGTTGCCCGCCGACGCGGCAGCGTTCTTCGAAGTGCACGAGGTGTGGCTTGATGTACAGGCCGACGCGGTAGCCCGCCGCCAGCAGGATCGACTCCAGCATGGCGCAGGTCGAGCCCTTGCCGTTGGTGCCGGCCACGGTGATCACCGGGCAATCGAAATGCAGGCCGAGACTGTCGCGCACGGCCAGTGTGCGCTCCAGCGTCATGTCGATCGTCTTCGGGTGCAGGCGCTCGCAGTGGGCGAGCCAGTCTTGCAGGGTCACGGCGGCCGACGCCGGGCCGCTCCCAAGGCGGCCGCACGCCCCCTCGGGGGGCAGCGCCGCCGCGCAGCGGCAAGCGTGGGGGCAAACATCTATGCCACAGCGTCTGCCGATTGACGTTGCAGCATGGCGAGCATGCGCGCTACGGCACCACGCAACTGCCGCCGGTCGACGATCATGTCGATTGCGCCTTTGGTCTGCAGGAACTCGCTGCGCTGGAACCCCTCAGGCAGCTTTTCGCGCACGGTGTTCTCGATCACGCGCGGGCCGGCAAAACCGATCAGCGCCTTCGGCTCGCCGATGACGACATCGCCCATGAAGGCGAAGCCGGCCGAGACGCCGCCCATCGTCGGGTCAGTCAGCACGCTGATGTAGGGCAGACGCGCTTTGGCCAAGCGTGTCAGCGAGGCGTTGGTCTTGGCCATCTGCAGCAGCGAGAACAAGCCCTCCTGCATGCGCGCGCCGCCGGTGGCGGTGAAGCAGACGAACGGCACCTTCTGCTCGACGGCGGTTTCGACGCCGCGCACGAAGCGCTCGCCGACCACGGAACCCATCGAGCCGCCCATGAAGTCGAACTCGAAGCAGGCCGCGACCAACGGAATCGTGTGCACTGCCCCGCCGACGACGATCAGCGCGTCAGTCTCGCCGGTGGCTCCTTGGAGCCTCTATCTGGCCGCGTATTTTTTCGGCGGCATCTTCACGTTTCGCGAAGCGATCG
>JANNJX010000100.1:0-1819 GCA_031396005.1 Burkholderiales bacterium | reverse complement strand
GCCGGCAACGCGGTAGGCGAAGAAGCAGGCGATGGCGATGCCGAAGTACACCACCCACAGCCCGCGCGCCGTTTCTGCAATGCGCGGCGTGAGTTTGGTGTCCTTCATCGGCCCCGGCGTTTCGGCCTTGAACAACTGCGCACCGCCGACACCAAGCAGCGGCAGGATGGCGACTGCGAGGACGAGGATGCCCATGCCGCCGAGCAGCACCATGAAGCAGCGCCAGACGTTGATCGACGTCGGCAGCTTCTCCAGGCCGGTGAGCACGGTCGAGCCGGTGGTGGTCAGGCCCGACACCGCCTCGAAGTAGGCGTCGGTGAACGACAGGCCGGGGATGTGCAACAGCAGCGGCAGCGCGCCGAAGGCCGGCAACACGGTCCAAACCAGGCTGACGAGCACGAAGCCGTCGCGCGGCTGAAGCTCGCGGCGCGAGCTTCGGCAGGCAGCAAAGAGTGCCGCGCCACAGCCAAGCGTGACGGCGATCGCAGCGCCGTAATCGAACAGTGCGGCGTCGCCGCTCGCCAATGCGAAGGCCAGTGGCACCAGCATCGCCGCGGCGAACACCATCAGGATGCCGCCGAGGATGGCGAGCACGGGCAGAACGCTTTGCATCGAGCGTGTGTTCTAGCCGAAGAAAGTCGCCGAAACCTGGAACAGTTTTTCCACTTCCCGGACCTGCTTCTTGCTCGACATGAAAACAATCACGCGGTCACCGGTCTGCACCACCGTGTCGTGGTGGGCGATGATGACTTCGGGCTGCGCGTCGCCGCGTTTGTCGCCCAAGGCCAGCGAGTCTTCGTCGCCCGGCACCGGCAGGCCGCGCACGATGGCGCCGATCTGCACGCCGCGCGGCAGCGGCACCTCGTCGATGCGGCGGCCGGCCATCTTGCACGAGCCCTTGTCGCCGCGCACGATCGCTTCCAGCGCTTCGGCCGCGCCGCGGCGCAGCGAATGCACCGCCTCGATATCGCCGCGCCGCCGCACGTACGCCAGCAGCTCGCCGATGACGGCGTGCGACGGCGACAGCGCGATGTCGATCGTCGTGCCCTGCACCAAGTCCGCATACGCCTTGCGGTTGATCAGCGCCAGCACGCGCCGCGCGCCCATTCGCTTCGCCAGCAGGCAGGCCATGATGTTGTCCTCGTCGTCGCTGGTCAGGGCGAGGAACAGGTCCATGTCCTGCACGTTCTCGTCGCACATCAGCTCTTCGTCGGTCGAGTCGCCGTTCAGGATCAGCACGTCGGCCGGCAACTGTGTGGCCAGGTAGTCGCAGCGCTTCGGGTCGACCTCGAGGATCTTCATCTGCACCTCGCCGCGCAACTGCCGCGCCAGGCGCAGGCCGACCTTGCCGCCGCCGGCGATCATGACGCGCTTGACCGGTCGGTCCATCTTGCGCAACGAGCCGAGCACGTGGCGCAGCTTGTCGGTGGCGGCGAGCACGAAGACCTCGTCACCGGGCTCGATGCGCGTCGTCCCGGTGAGCTCGTGGATGGCGTTGTCCTGGCGGTAGATGGCGACGATGCGCATGTCGGTGGCCGGCACCAGTTGCGGAATCTCCGCCAGGCTGTGCTGCACCATCGGCCCGCCGGCCACGGCGCGCACCGCCACCAGGCTGAGCAGGCCTTCGCCGAACTCGAGCACCTGCAGCGCTTCGGGGTATTCGATCAGCTTGCGCAGGGTGCGCGTCACCGAGTCTTCGGGGCAGATCACCTGATCGACGGCGAAGCCCTCGCGCGCCGTGGTCAGCGCCGCATCGTCCTGGAACTCGGGGCTGCGGATGCGCGCGATCGTCGTCGGCACGTTGAACATCGAGTGCGCC
>JANNJX010000085.1:0-2204 GCA_031396005.1 Burkholderiales bacterium | reverse complement strand
GGTCAGCAGCGCCATGTTCAGCGCCGCCAGCACCAGATCGGCCGTCATGCGCTGGCCAAAGGCCCAGCCGACGATCTTGCGGCTGAAGACATCGAGCACCACCGCCAGGTAACCGAAGCCGGCCCAGGTCGGGATGTAGGTCATGTCGGCCACCCATAGCTGGTTGACGGCGCTGGCCTCGAAGCGGCGCTGCACGAGATCGGGCGCGGGCTGGCGATCCTTGTCGCGTTGGGTCGTGACGCACCAGCCGCGGCGGCGGCTCACGCCGCGAAGGCCGTGCAGGCGCATCAGCCGGGCGATGCGGTTGTGGCCGGCTGCCACGCCGAGCTCGACGAGTTCGGCGTGGATGCGCGGCGCGCCGTAGGTGGCGTCGCTGTCTCGATGAACCTGCTCGATGCGCTGCATCAGCGCGGCGTTGGCCTGCGCTGTGGCGCTGGGGGCGCGGTCGCGCCAGTCGTAGTAGCCGCTGGCGGACACGCGCAGCACTCGGCACGAGGTGCGCACGGGGAGTTCGGCCTGGTTCGCCTTCACGAGTTCGAAGACGTCGTGGACGTCCGCTCGCTCTTGCCGGCAAACCAGGCCGTAGCCTTTGCAAGGATGTCTCGCTCCATCTGCACTTGCTTCAAGCGCCGACGCAGCTCGACGAGCTCTTGGCGCTCGGCGGCCGACAAAGGCGTCTGCTCGCCAGCGCGCGGCATGGCCGGCGGCGCGACGCCATCAGCACGCTGCATCCACATCCGAATGGCGTTGGCGCTGACGCCGAACACGCGCGACAGCTACTTCAGGCCGCGACCGGCTCGCGCCAGCTCGACCATCTGTTCACGAAACTGCGCCGGATACGGCGGCTTGGAACTGGGCATCTCGAACTCCTGCTCTCGGGCTGGAAAAGTGTCCGCGAAAACGGGGCAACTTCAGTAACGAAGTTTCTTCGCCTTCGCTCAGGGATTAGTGGGGCGGCACACTAACTGCCCGCATCCGTTTCAAACATTGCAAAGGCGTATTGGGCCGGAAGCGAGTACTCGTGAGGGAGCTTGGGCGTCGCAACACGCTTGAACACCCCAGTTTCCATGACCATAGCTTCATGCACGGGAGCCAGGTACATGAGGTAGATCTTTCGCGGACTGGAGAGGTAGGCCTGCTTGATGTTGGACAACACCTGCTGCATCACCTCGTCTCGGAACGGATCAAAAAAGTACAGAACCAGGGGCCCCTCAGGTAGTTGGTACTTCGTGGCATCGGCGAGAACGGGTTGGACGATCAGGCAATTGCGGACGTGGGTCGCGCGCGCAAGGTTCTCGACGGCCGAGACATGCAGCTCTTCAGAGAATTCCACGCCGATCACTTGCTTGAACTTGATCTCCGACACAAACAGCAGCACGCGACCTCTGCCGGATCCGAAGTCTATGAATGAGAAATCACTCACGTCACGAGGCAGGTTCGAGAACATGGCAACCAGGCGTTTCTGCGTGGTCGGCTGGTAGCGGATGCCGAAATCCTTGTTGGGGCTGTCAATCACCAACTCGTGCAGATGGGTATACCCAGCCGTCTTGACGCCGTAGCGGCGGTCATAGCGTTCGTCGACGTAGATTTGCGCGAGCCGACGCAGATTCTTCGGGATCAGCTTCAAGGTTCCGAAGAAACCAAGTTCTTGAAGCTTTGTCTGCAAGCGCTTCGAGAAGACACCTAAAGAGTGGACATTCGCGCCGCCGATCCGGGATGCAGGGTTTCCCTTGTTGTCAGACTGTTCCATGGTGTCTTCACTCCGATTCGATGACGGGTTGTTCTGATGTCCCTGAACTCGCGCGTCCTGCCAGCCCAGACCTTAGCTACACGCGCTCCAAGGCGTCCAGGGGTGACGGCCGGCCAGGACTGGTGTTGCGAAGCACGGGTGCAAGCGCGGCATGAAGCTGCGCTGCCGGATGCCTGCAGGCCGCAACGCCGTTGCCGCTGCAATCCTTGGGCAGCCGCGCAGTATCACGGGTCACTTGGGGCAGACGCCGTTAGGTGCAGGTCCGGGTGGTGGCGAACTCCACGAAAACGCTCGGTCACTCACCCTGACTGGGCCACGACGCCGACCACTGCGCAGTCCTGGTTCGAGTCGACAAAAGGGCGCACCTGAATGCGCAGGTCCACAGTCGGCTCGACGGTGCCTGGATTGATCGGGCGCCCGCACGACGGATCGTTGACCTTGGGCGAGATCGACA
>JANNJX010000783.1:0-14987 GCA_031396005.1 Burkholderiales bacterium | reverse complement strand
GAGATGAACACGGGTGGGTCCTTGTGAGTCGGCGTGAGGTGCGGAAATTGCGGCCGCGGCGGCACGTTTGCAAGGGACGCCTCGCCGGGATTGCCCCGGGTGGCGGCAGTGCCGAAAAGAGCGCGCGATTCTAGTGCATGGCCCCGTGCCGCTAGGATGGCCTGAGTCATGAAACCCTTTCGCATCGCCGTCATCGGCGCCGGCCCGGTCGGCCTGGCACTGGCGCTGCTCGCGGCGCGCCAGTTGCCGGACGCGCAGGTGACGCTATTCGACGCCCGTCCGGCCGACCGCGACGTTTCGGCCGATCCGCGCACGCTGGCGCTGTCGCTCGGCAGCATCCAGCTGCTGCAGCGGCTCGACGCTTGGGACGGCTCGAAAGCCGAGCCGATCCGCGAGGTCTGGGTGTCGCAACAGTCGCCGGTGCTGGCCGTGCCCGGCTGGCTCGGCGAGCCGCAGTTGCGGCTGTCGGCGAGCGACCTGGCCGTGCCGATGCTCGGCGCGGTGCTCAGCTACGGCACGCTGGTGGCGCCGATGCAGCGCGCGTGGCACGCTGTCGCGGCGCGCGAACCGGCGCGGCTGACGAGCCGCTTCGGCACGGCCGTCAGCGCGATGAAAGATCTCGTCGATGGCGCCGAAGTCGATGCCGGCATCGCCGAAGCGTTCGACGTGGCCGTGATTGCCGAAGGCGGCGTTTTCGGCGAGCAGAAAGCGCTGGCCGATCTGACCAGCGACTACCGGCAGGACGCCTGGGTCGGCAGCGTGACGCTCGACGGCGGACGCCCGGGTCTCGCGATCGAGCGCTTCACGCGCCATGGCCCGGCGGCGCTTCTGCCTTTGCATGGCGGCCAGCGGTCAGCGCTCGTCTGGTGCGTGCCACGCAATGACGACCCGGTGCGCGATCTCGACGACGCGCAGCGCGTGGCCGTGCTCAACACCGTCTTCGAGCCCGGCGTCGGCCGCATCGCTGCGGTGTCGCCATTGAAGTGTTTTCCACTCGGCCTGTCGGCGCAGCGCAGCCTCGTCCGCGGCCGCCAGGTGCGCATCGGCAACGCCGCGCAGACGCTGCATCCTGTTGCCGGCCAGGGTTTGAACCTCGGCCTGCGCGACGCCTTCGCGCTGGCCAGCGCGCTGCGCGACGCCAGCGACCGCAGCCGCTCGTCACCGACGCTCGACGCCGCGCTGTCACGTGTGGCCTGGCAGCGCGCCCCTGACCGCTGGGCGCTGATCGCCACCACCGATTTCCTCGCCCGCAGCTTCACCTGGAACGCGCCGGGCCTGGACACGCTGCGCGGCGTCGGCCTGGCGGTGCTGAACAAGCTGCCGTTCGTCAAGGATGCGCTGGCGCGGCAGATGATGTTCGGCAGTCGTTGACATGACGGCCCGCGCCTTGGTCATCGCCGTCGCACTGACTGCCGCCAGCGCCGCCGGGGGCTGCGCCGCACCCGCAAACGGCGGCAGAAGTCGAGCACCTGTTCGGCTATCTGCTCGCCTCGGGCTGCCAGTTCCGACGCAACGGCGAATGGCACGACGCGGCGGCAGCGGCGCGCCATCTGCGCGACAAATACGAGGCCATGCTGCAGCGCGACCTGATCACGACGACGGAGTCCTTCATCGAGCGCGGCGCCTCGCGCAGCAGCATGAGCGACCAGCCCTATCTGGTGCGCTGCGCGCCGGCAGCGCCGTTGCCCAGCGGCGACTGGTTCAGCGCCGAGCTGCGGCGCCACCGTCAGCCGCCGCGCTGAGTCGGATGCAGCGTCAGAGCAGCGACTCGGGCACGAAGGGCCGCAGCAGCCAGGGTTTCAGGCGCAACCACCAGGTCGCGTCAGGCTCGTCGTCGAGCACGATCTCCTGGTCGTCGTCGGTGCCCAGCCATTGGCAGGTGCCGTCGGGACCGAGGCGCAGCCGGTAGGCGCTCTCCAGCCGATCGATATCGATCACGCGCACCATCTCGCGCGCCAGTTGCGGGCTGTGGATGACCACGCCAAGTTCGGTGTTGATGGTTGCCGAGCGTGGGTCCAGGTTCATCGAGCCGACGAAGACCGTGCGCCGATCGACGATTGCCAGCTTGGCATGCAGGCGGCCGAGAGACGAGCCGAACAGGTTCTGGCGGCGGTTGCGCTGCACGCGCGAGGCGCCGATCTCGTAGAGGTCCACGCCCAGCGCGAGCATCGGGTCGCGGTAGCGGCTGTAGCCGATGTGCACCGTCGGCTCGTCGGTGGCACCCAGCGAGTTGGTCAGCGCCACCACGCGCACGTCGCGCGAGCGCAGCTCGGCAAGCAGCGCCATGCCGGTGGCACCGGGCACCAGGTAGGGTGATGAGATCTGCACCTCCTGCCGCGCCATGCGCAGGGCCTCGAAGACGTTGTAGGTGACGCTGGTTTCCTGCAGCTCACCGCCGGCTTCGCCATCGAAGGGCTTGTCCGGGTGGTCGGCGAAGACGTAGGCGTCGGCCAGCACCAACCCCAGGCGGCCGTCGTCCAGGTCGTCGGCCAGTGGCCCGTAGCCGAGCAGGTCGGTCGGCGGCAGCGGGCCTGGCGGCGGCGTCTGCTCAGCGCCGGTGCGCTCGTCGAACCATCGGCGCAGCGCCGCGGCGTCGACATCACCGCGCACGACGGCCTGGATCGGATACACCGCGTCGGCATTCCAGTAGCGGTCGAACAGGCCCTGCAGCGGTTCGACGACGAAGCCGACCGCGAAGGCATCTAGGTCAATGAAGTTGCTGCTCTCGGTGGCGCGGCGGAAGTATTCGTTGGCGACGTTGCGCCCGCCGATCACCGCCATCGCGCCGTCGGCGACGAACAGCTTGTTGTGCATGCGGTGATTGACGCGCTTCCAGTCGCCGACCGAGGCCAGAAAGCGCGCCGCCTGCCCCCGATCGCGAAGGCAGCAGAACGGATTGAACAGCCGCACCTCGACGTTGTCGTGCGCGGCCAAGGCGCGGAACAGCTTCTCCTTGCCGAGGTGGGTGTAGAAGTCGTCGATCAGCAGGCGCACGCGCACGCCGCGCGCCGCCGCGTCGCGCAGCGCACGCAGCAGCCAGCGGCCGGTCTCGTCGTCTTCCCAGTGGTAGTACTGGGCGTCGATCGAGACTTCGGCACGGCGCGCCAACTGGGCCCGCGTATCCAGCGAGAACTGGCCCAGCGGCAGCAGCCGAAAGCCCGATTGGTCGGCCGCCCGAGGAAAGTTGCCGGCGATGCGGCCGAGCGTGGTGGCGTCGCTGCGCGGGATCGCTTCGCTGACCGGCGCCATCGGCTCGCGGGCTGGCAGCGAGGCGCAGCCGCCGAGCGCCAGCGTGAGCAGCACCGCCGCGGCCGTCAGCATGCGGCGCCATCGAGACAACGAAGTGAGTGAGCGAGTGGGCATGGGCATCTTGTGTCCTTGGTGGCTTTGTGATGTCGCCGCCCTTGCCTCTAACTTACGCAAGCCAGCGTGTAAGAACCGGCGGCCGACGCCGACTGCATGAAAGCGGTCGTGCGCGCAGCGCCATCGCACCGAGGAAACCCTGCATGCATCGACGATCGTTGCTGGCGGCGATGGCCGCCTTGCCCTGGACCAGCCAGCGCGTGTGGGCGGCGTTGGACGTCGGCGAGCGGGCGCCGGACTTCACGCTGCCGGCGGCGCGCGCCGGAAAGCCCTTCAGCTACTCCCTGTCGGGCGCACTCGCGCAAGGCCCGGTGGTGCTGTACTTTTTTCCGCTGGCCTTCTCGCAAGCCTGTTCGATCGAGGCCCACAGCTTTGCCGAAGCGATGCCGCAGTTCGAGGCCCTGGGCGCGTCCGTGGTCGGCGTGTCCGCCGACGCGCTCGATGTGCTCGAGCGCTTCTCCGTGCAGGCCTGCAACGGCCGGTTTCCAGTCGCCTCCGACCTCGCGTTGAAGGTCGTTGGCCTGTTCGACGCCGTGATGCAGACGCGGCCGGACCACGCCAACCGCGTCAGCTTCGTCATCGCACCGGACGGCCAGGTGATTCATGTCTACCAGAGCCTCAACCCGGCGCGCCATGTCGAGCGCACGTTGGCGGCCCTGCGCCAATGGAGAGGCGCCGCGAATAGCGGTCTGCCGAAGAAGCAGTAAGCGCTATCGCAGCGACAGCCGCCGGTGCTCGAGCGCCGGCAACTGGCGGCGCACCGCGGCCTGCTTGGCCGCATCGATCTCGGCGATGACCACGCCCTCGCCTTCGGCCTGCACCGCCAGCACCTCGCCCCAAGGATCGACCACCATGCTGTGGCCCCAGGTGCGGCGGCCGTTCTCGTGTGTGCCGCCTTGCGCGGCGGCGAGCACGTAGCACTGGTTCTCGACCGCGCGTGCGCGCAGCAGCAACTCCCAATGCGCGCGGCCGGTGGTGTAGGTGAAGGCCGCGGGCACGCTCAGCACATCGCACGGCGGCGTGCACAGCGCGCGGTAGAGCTCGGGAAAACGCAGGTCGTAGCACACCGACAGGCCGACGCGCAGCGCGCCGGCCTGCACCGCCACCGGATCGTTGCCGGCTTCGAGCACGCGCGCTTCGTCGTAGCTTTCGCGCTCGGTGGCGAAGCGGAAGAGGTGGATCTTGTCGTAGCGCGCCGCCAGCGTTCCGTCGGGCGCGAAGACGCAGCAGGCGTTGCGCGCGCGCTCGGGCGTGGCGGTGCGCAGCGGTAGCGTGCCGCCGATCAGCCACAGGCCGTGCTGCTTCGCTTGCTGCGACAGGAACGATTGGATCGGCCCGTCGCCCGGCGTTTCGGCATGGGCGAGCTTGTCGCTGTCTCGCCAGCCCATCAGGCAGAAGTACTCGGGCAGCGACACGAGCTGTGCACCTTGCTGCGCCGCTTGCGCGATCAAACGCGCTGCCGCTTCGAGGTTGCGATCGACATCGGGTGTGGACACGGTTTGCAGTGCAGCGATCTTCATCTTCATCCGCTCACGACAGTGCCTTCGGCGAGAACGCTCACGACAGTGCCTTCGGCGAGAACGCTCACGACGGCGCCTTCGGCGCCGAGGCCGCAGCCGCCGGCGCATCCAGCTCCGGCAGCGGCGCATCGAACCTGCGCTCGACGCGCTCGACCTTCGGCTCGGCCCACGAGCCCTGCACGGTGAACTCTCGTGTGCTCGCCGCCATCAGCGGCCGGCGCAGGAAGAGTTGGGCGACGAAGCTGCCCAGGCCGACGGCGGGGTTGATCACCGCATAGGCCAGCGACGCGGTGCCGGCGTTGATCTCGGGCACGACGATGACGCGCAGGTCCTGCGTCTCGCGCTGCAAATCGGCGCTGCCTTCCATCAGCACGGCGGCCTGCACGCCGCGCAGGCGCAGGTTGCGCGTGGCGGCCACGCCGTCGTCGATGGCGACGTCGCCGGTGACGTTGTCGAAGGCAAAACCTTGCTGGAACACATCGCGGAAGTCCAGGGCCAGGCGGCGCGGCAGCGACTGCAGGCTGAGCACCGAAAGCAGCCGCGCCGCGCCCGGCCCGGCTTTCAGGAACTGGCCGTTGTCCAGGGCGATGTTGAGTTTGCCGTCGAGGCTGGGCACGTGAAATGCCAGCGGCGAACCGGCCCACGACACCTGGCCGGCGACCCGGCCTTTGCCGCCGCGCAGCATGCCGGCAAAACCCAGGCGATCGAGAAAGGCGCCGCTGTCGGCCAGCTCGAGCCTGAAATCCATCACCATGCGCGGCGACGTGCCGGCCTGCCACTGCCCGCTGCCGCTGAGTTGCGCTTGCGGGTTGGTCAGCGCGAGCTTGTTCAGGCGCCACTCGCGCGCGCCGCGGTTGGTGGCTTCGAGTTCGAGGCGGCCCAGCTTCTTGCCGCGCAACTCGAAGTTGTCGATCACGATGTCCAGGGCCGGCACGGCGTCCGGCGCTTCGGCCAGCAGGTTCTCCACGCTGCTCGCTTCGGCGGGCGGCAGCGCCAGCCGCGCCAGTCGCGCATAGACGCGGCCCGGCCGGGCGGCGTCGGTGCCGGCGCGGTACTCGATGTAGCCGGCGACTTGTTCGGCATCGATGTTGCCGCGCCAGGTGCCGGCGCTGTCCTGGCTGAGGCCGAGCACGAGGTCGTTCAGGCGGCGTCCGCCGGAGACGATGGACTGCGCGCGCAGCGCCACCACGCGCGGCAGGTAGCCTGTGTTGTCGCTGCCGGCCGCAGCGGCTGCCGATGGGGCCGCAGCGGGGGCCGCGGTGCCCGGCGCTGTCGTGCCGTCGAGCGCCGCCTCCCAGGCGTCGCCATCGATCGCCGCCAGCGCCAGCACCGCCTGCACACCGCGCTCGGGCAGCGGCGGCGCCGGCTCGAGCACGCCGATGGCGCCGCGCAGCACGAGCGGCACGCCGTCGTCGCGCGACAGATCGCGCTGGTACTGCGCCGACAGCACCTCGCCGAGCTCGACGCGCAGGCTGTCGCGCAACGGTCCGTCGGCGGCGATGCGCGTCTCCACTCGCAGCGGCCACGAATCCGCCGCGGCCTTTTTCAGCGGCGCCGGCAGGTCCAGCGCCAGCCCGCTGAGCGGACTGGTCAGCGTGAACTCGCTGCGTCCGCGCACGAAGCCCAGCGCCAGCCGGTACGGCGTCTGCCCAGAGGCCGAGGCTGCCAGTCGGGCCAGCGCGCCGAGCTCGGGCGCTCGCCGCAGCGCTTCGGCCGTGGCCACGCCTTGGCCGTTGAAGCGCAGGCCGCCGTCTTGCTGCGTGCCGCCGTCGAACGTCGCCTCGCCGCCGAGGATGCGCGCCGTGGCGCCGGCAACGGTAAAGCCTTTCTGGCTGAAGCTGATGCGCGCCTTGGCCGCCGCCAGCAGCGGCGTCTCGCGCGTCAGGCGCACGTCGTTGCCGGCCAGTTGCACGCTGCCCTGCACGGTGCTGCGCTCCAGCTCGGCGATCGGCAACTCGAGCGCCAGCTTCAACTCGGCGGCGCCGCTGGCTTTGGCGTCGCGCAGGGCGTTGCCGGTCCAGCCGCCGACCGGTGAGCTGTTGACGTAGCGCAGCATGTCGGCGAGCGGGCCGCGGGCCTCGCCGTCGATCTTCAGCACCGGCTTGCGCAAATCGCGAAAACCGCCGTTGACTTTCGACAGCTCGACGCCCCACAGCCGCGCCTGCGCGTTGCGGATCTCCATCGTGTTGCGGTCGAAGACGAGCTCGCCGGCGACGCGTGAGAACGCCGGCCACTCGGCGGGTTCGCCGTCGCCCGCGGGCACGTAAGCCAGCTCGCCGTCCTCGACGCGGGCGCTGACGCGGAATTCGCCGCTGGGCACCACCGGCTGTGCCTGCCCCGCCAGCGTGTACGGCACGAACGGAAAATCAAACAGGTCGCCCTTGACGCTGATCGTGGCGCTGGCGACGCGCCCGTCGCGCACGGCGCGTTCGAGATAACGCCGCGTGTCGGGCAGACCCAGCGGCAGGTAGCGCGCGACCGCGGTGGCACGGCCGCGCGCCAATTGCGCCGACAGCTCGAGCTGCCCCGGCAAGCGCCCGCCGCGCGCGAACCCGGCCCCAGCGCCGCTGCGCCAGACGGCCTTGGCCAATTGGCCTTGCGCGTCGACATTGGCGAAATGGGTCTCGGCCGCGGTGACCTCGATCGCCGGCAGCCCGCCCGCAGCCTGCGGCGTGATGCGCCACGCGAGCTTGGTGCCGAAGCTGTCGAACGCAACCTCGGGGCGCTCGAACAGGCCGGGGAAGATCAGCGCGCCTTTGTTGAGCGCGAGCGACGCGCGGCCGCCGCTGTCGCTGGCGTCGATGTCGAGCGTGGCGTTGCGCCAGCCCGGCCGGCCGAGGCGGTCGGCTTGGGCAGCCGGCTTGGCCGCGATCGACAGTGCGTTGGCCTGCGCCTTCAGTTGGTACGTGCGCGGCGCGTCGAGCGGCCCGTCCCAGCGCGCGGCCAGGTTGTTGACCTGGCCGCTCGGGGTCAGCTCGGCGAGCAGTTGCTTGACGGCCTGGCCGAGCGGCAACTGCGCCGCCAAGGTGGCCAGCGCGCCGATGTCGAGCCGGTCGGCGGTGAATTCGCCGCCGTCGAACGACGGCGCTGTCGCCGACGCCGCGCTGGCCGCCGGTTCGGCCTCACGTGCGGCGTCGCCTTCGCGCAGCGCGAGGTTCCAGCGCGTCGCCGGCCAGTCGATGTTGCCGCTGGCAAAGCTCAACTGCTCGGCCGCAAAGCGCAGCGTGCGTCCGTCGCGCGCCGCGCTGACGCGGCCCTGCAGACGCTCGAGCGGCAGCGCCTGCGCCGTGCGGCCGGGAAAGCGCAGTTGCACCTGGCGCAAAGCCACGTCGGCCTGCGCCGACTTGATCTCGCCCGCAACCACCTCGACCCAGGCGCGCAGTGCGCCTTCGCCCTCGGGCACCTCGATCGGCAGCGCCGGCAGCCAGGGCCGCAGCGCGGCAGCGTCGGCATGCGGCAACTCGGCGAAGGCCGTGCCGCTCCAGCGCCGCCAGTCGCTGCGCTGGGCCAGCAGCGGCTGGCGAAAGTCGCCCCGCAGCGTGAAGCGCCGCCCGATCTGCGGCGGCGGCGTGGCGTCCAGGCGCAACTCGTGGCCGGCCAAGCCGTTGCGCAACACGAGGTCGACGGCAGACAACTCCAGCGGCGGCGCGGCGCGCTGCTCGTCGATCCAGCGCAGGCGGCCGTTGCGCACCGCGATCTCGCGCTGCGCGAGCAACCAGTCGGTGCCGGCGCCTTCGCTGTCGTCGTCGGCCGTACCGGCGCGGATCTCGATGCCGGCGACGAAGAGGCGTCCCGCGCTGTCGCGCCGCACTTCGAGCGCGGCGCCATCGACATGCAACTGCTCGAAGCGCAACTGCCAGCTGAACAGCGAACGCGCCGACAAGGTGGCGTTGACACGCGGCAGGCGCAACGCCTCGCCGCTGCCTGCGTTGGCCTGGCGCGGCGCCAGCACCACGTCGTCGAGCTCGATCAGCGGCATCCAGCCACTCGATTGCACGCGGATCGCGCCGATGGTCACAGGCACGCCGAGCGCGGCGCTTGCACGCTGCTCGATCTGCGGCTTCCACTGGCCAACGCGCGGCACAATGCCCCACTGCAACGTCAGCCATGCCAGCAGCAATAAGCTCCACGCTGCAAACACGGTTGCAAAGGCAACGCGCCACGTCACACGCCAGCCGCGGTGGCGACGGCGCTCGGGGCGCGACACAGTGGCGTGGGGGGCGGGGTGGGTGGAGGACACGAAGATGAAGCAGCAGGCGGTGAAGGTCTCGGCAGCGCGTGCAGCGCGTGCAACCGGACGAAGTCTTGCAACGCCGGGCCGGCCCCCGCAGAGGACAAGCGCCAGCCAATCTAGCACAGGCTTACAGCGTGTCTTGCTCAGCGCGAGGACGTAGCAAGACGTGACGATCGACAGCGCCACCGAGCCTGCGCTGGCCAGCGCCGAGCACAGCCGCTTCGTGCAGCGCGTGCGCCGGCGTTACGGCGAATCGCTGGCGCTGCTGGCGCCCGGCGCGCCGGATGCGGCGTCGATCGGCGCCTTGATCGACACGCTCGCTGTGCGCGGCCACGCGCTGCCGGCGGCACTGCGCATCGCGCGCCACCTCGTTATCGAACGGCTGGCGGTGATCGACGTCGAACGAGGCGCGGCGCTCGCGGCCGTGACGTCGGCGATGACGTGGTTGGCCGAAGCCGCGCTCGAAGCCGCGCTGGCGCAGGCGCTGCAAGACACCGCGGCGCGGCACGGCCAGCCGCGCACGGCGGCCGGTGCGCCGATCGACTTCTGGATCGTCGGCATGGGCAAGCTCGGCGCGCGCGAGTTGAACGTGTCGTCGGACATCGACCTCGTCTATGTTTATGAAGACGATGGGCAGACCGATGGCGCCGAGAGCACGAGCGAAGGCGCCGCGCCGCGCCAAGCCGCAGCGACAGCCCCCTCGGGGGGCTCGGCGATGCAATCGCCAGGGGGCTCCATCTCGGCGCACGAGTTTTTCTCGAAAGTCGCGCGCAAGCTGTTTGCGCTGATCGGCGACGTCACCGACGACGGCATCGTCTTTCGCGTCGATCTGGCGCTGCGGCCCAACGGCAACTCGGGCCCGCCGGTCGTCAGTTTGGCGATGCTCGAGGAGTATTTGCAGACGCAGGGCCGCGAGTGGGAGCGCTTTGCGTGGCTGAAGAGCCGCGTCGTCGCGCCGCGCGCGGCGGTGACGAGCGGGCGCGCGCTGGCGCTGCGCGCGCTCATCACGCCGTTCGTTTATCGGCGCTACCTCGACTACGGCGTCTTCGAAGGCCTGCGCCAGTTGCACGGCAAGATTCGCGAAGAAGCGCAACGCCGCGCCGCCGGCCGGCCCGAGCGCAGCAACGACGTCAAGCTCTCGCGCGGCGGCATCCGCGAGATCGAGTTCATCGTCCAGTTGCTGCTCGTCGTGCGCGGCGGCCAGTTCCCCGAGATCCGCACGCGCTCGACGTTGAAGGCGCTGCAGCGCCTGTCTGCGCGCGGCCTGATGAAGCCGGCCGCGGCCGAGCGTCTGGCCGAGGGCTACACCTTTCTGCGTCGCATCGAGCACCGCATCCAGTACCTCGACGACCAGCAGACGCATCTGCTGCCCGTCGGCGACGAGGACCTCGGCTGGCTGGCGCGCTCGCTGGGACTGGCTTGCGACGCCGATGCCTGCGACTTGCTCGATCTGCTGGGCGCGGTGCGCGAGGTCGTGGCCACCGAGTTCGACGCGCTGCTGCACGAAGGCCGCGGTGTGTCCGGCAACGGCAACGGCGGTTGCAAGACCTGCGGGCCGGGACCGCAGTCGATCGACAGCGAAGAATTCCTGACCCACCTGCCGCCGGCGCTGGCCGAGCGCACGAAACGCTGGGCGGCGAGCCCGCGCGTGCAGACGCTGCGCGACGCCAGCAAGCAGCGCCTGGCGCGCCTGGTGCAACGCGCCGCAGACAGCGTGGCACAGGGCACTTGCAACGAAGACGCGGTGCTGCGTTTCATCGACTGGATCGAACCGCTGTTGAAGCGCGAAAGTTATCTCGCGCTGCTGGTCGAGCGGCCCGAGGTGCAGCAGCGCCTGCTGCGCCTGCTCGGCCTGGCGCGCTGGCCGATGCGCTATCTGATGCAACACCCGGGCGTGATCGACGAGCTGGCCGATTCGCGCATGGTCGCCGGTCGCTTCGACCGGGCTGAGCTCGCCGCCGAACTCGACGAGCGCCACGCCGCGTGGGAGCGCTCCGGCGAGGCCGGCGAAGAAGCGCTGCTCGACACGCTGCGCCGCGCCCATCACGCCGAAGTCTTTCGCACGCTGGTGCGCGACGTCGAGGGCCGGCTGACGGTCGAGCAGGCAGCCGACGACCTGTCGGCGCTGGCCGATGCGATCCTCGAATGCACGCTGCGCTGGGCCTGGTCGCAGTTGAAGCAGCGCCACCGCGACGCGCCGCAGTTTGCGATCGTCGCCTACGGCAAGCTCGGCGGCAAGGAGCTCGGCTACGGCAGCGATCTCGACGTCGTCTTCGTCTTCGACGATCAAGACGAGCCCGACAGCGACCGCGCGTTCCTCGTCTACAGCAATTTCGTGCGCCGACTGATCACCTGGCTGACCGTGCGCACCGCCAGCGGCGAGCTGTTCGACATCGACACCGCGCTGCGGCCGAACGGCAATTCTGGTCTGCTGGTGACCTCGATCACGTCGTTCGAGCAGTACCAGCGCGGCCGTGGCAGCAACACGGCATGGACCTGGGAGCACCAGGCGCTGACGCGTGCGCGCTGCTGCGCCGGCCCACCGGCGTTGGCGGCGCGCATCGAGGCCTTGCGCAAGGAAGTGTTGGCGGCGCCGCGCGACGCGCAGGCGCTGCAGCGCGAGGTGCTGACGATGCGCAGCAAGGTGCGGGCGGCACGGCCGGTGAAGAGCGGCTCGTTCGACGTCAAGCACAGCCCCGGCGGCATGATGGACGCTGAGTTCGCGGTGCAGTACCTGGTGCTCGCGCAGTCGTCGGCCCACCCGGGCCTGCTCGACAACGTCGGCAACATCGCGCTGCTGCAACGCGCGGAGAACGCCGGGCTGCTGCCGAGCGGCGTCGGCGTGGCCGCAGCGGACGCTTATCGCGAGCTGCGCCGCGCGCAGCACCGCGCGCGGCTGGATGAGCAGCCGACGCAGTTCCCCGCCGCCAAACTGGCGACGCAGCGGGACGCCGTTCTCGCGCTGTGGAACGCGGTGTTCGGCGAGACCGCTGCGTGACGCGTGGCGCGCGTTGCTGGCTTGCGATGACGCTGCTGCTCGCGGCCGCAGCGGCCGCGCTGTGGTCGGCGCCGCGTGACCTGCTCGACTGGCAACCGGCGCGCGCGCTCGATCCACCGTGGCGCGCGTGGAGCGCCGCCTTCGTCCACTGGACGCCGTGGCACCTCGGTGCGAATCTGCTCGGCTGTGCCGTGGTCGCTGCGTTCGGCGTCGCGGCGCGCGTGTCGGTGCGGGCCACGGTGGCTTGGCTCGTTGCCTGGCCGCTGTCACATGCCGCACTCGCGCTGCAACCGGCGTTGACGAGCTACGGCGGCCTGTCAGGTGTGTTGCATGCCGGCGTGGCGATCGCCGCGTGGCATCTGCTGCGGCGTGACGTCGGCACTCGGCGCCGCATCGGCGGCGCCGTGCTCGCGGGGTTGGCCGTCAAGTTGCTGCTCGAAGAACCGTGGGCTGCGCCGACGCAACAGATCGCCGGCTGGGACTTTCCCGTCGCACCGCTGGCCCATGCCACCGGCGCGATCGCCGGGCTGTCGTGCGCGATGCTGCTCGACGCCGCGGCGAAAGCGCAGCGATGAGCACCACGGCAGCGCGCCGCGAGCGCCTCGACGCGCTGGCCGTCGGCCTGCTGATCACCTGCTGCGCGCTGTGGGGCCTGAACCAGGTCGCGGCCAAGGCGGCGCTGGCCGACGTGCCGCCGTTGACGCAGGCGGCGTTGCGCTCGGCGGGCGCCGCGCTGTTGGTGCTGTGCTGGGCCAAGGCGCGCGGCATGGCGCTGTTTGAGCGCGACGCGACGCTGCGCGGCGGCCTGCTGGCCGGGACGCTGTTTGCCGGCGAGTTCGCCTGCATCTTCATCGGTCTGCAGTTCACGAGCGCGTCGCGCATGGTGGTCTTCATCTACCTGGCGCCGTTCGTCGTCGCGCTCGGCATGCCGCTCGTCTCGCGCGGCGAACGATTGAACGCGCTGCAATGGACCGGCCTGGCCGTTGCGTTCGCCGGCGTGGCCTGGGCGTTTGCCGAAGCGTTTTCGCCGACGGCCGCCGCACCGCCGCTGCAGTGGCTCGGCGACGCGATTGGCGTGGTCGCAGCGCTGCTCTGGGGCGCAACCACGCTGGCCATCCGGGCCACGCCGCTGTCCACGGCGTTGGCCGAGAAGACGCTGCTGTACCAGCTTGCGGTGTCGGCGCTGCTGCTGGCGCTGGCCGCGCCGATCGCCGGCGAGTCGTGGCCGCAACGCTGGAGCGCCTTGTCGATCGGCTCGCTGGTCTTCCAGACGGTGATCGTCACCTTCGCCAGCTACCTCGCCTGGTTCTGGTTGATGCGCCATTACCCGGCGACGCGCATCTCGGCCTTCGTGCTGCTGACGCCGGTGTTCGGCCTGGCCGCAGGCGTGACGCTGCTCGGCGAGCCGCTGACGCTGCGGCTGGGGGTGGCGCTGGTTGCCGTCGTGCTCGGGCTGGCGCTGGTCAATCGGCGCTAAGCTCCGCGCTCAAGGAGACGCTCGACATGACGATCACGCTGTGCGGCTTTGCGCTGTCGAATTACTACAACAAGGTCAAGCTGGTGCTGCTCGAAAAGGGGCTGCTGTTCGAGGAAGAGGTGCTGACGTTCGAGTTGCTCAAGGGCGAAGCGGCGCGCGCCGCGTCGCCGATCGGCAAGGTGCCGTTCCTGAAGACATCGCAGGGCACGCTGTGCGAGAGCGCGGTGATCGTCGACTACCTCGAGCACCTGGCGCCGGCCCCGGCACTGTTGCCGGCCGCGCCGTGGGCCGCGGCCAAGGTGCGCGAGATGACGCAATTTCTGGAGTTGCACCTCGAGCTGGTGGCGCGCGAGCTGTACGGCGAGGCCTTCTTCGGCGCGCCGCCGTCGAGCGACGCGCACAAGGCGCGGGTGCGCAAGCTGCTCGACCGCAACATCCCCGCCTACAAGCAACTGGCTCGCTTGGAGCCGTACGCGGCGGGCGACCAGTTTACCCTCGCCGACTGCGCTGCCTACGTGCACCTGCCGGTGGTGGCGCTGGCGACGAAGGCGGTCTACGGCAGCGACCTGATCGCCGCGCACGGCATCGACTGGAAGTCGTATGTCAAGCGCATTGCCGAGCGGCCCTCGGCGCAGCGCGTCGATGCCGACCGCAAGGCCGATCAGGCGCGCACGCTGGCCGCAGCGCAGGCTGGCGGCTACAGGGCCTGAGCCAGGCTCAGGCGGGCGCTGCGCCGGGCTGCGCCTCGGGCGCCAGTGCGCGCAGCAGCTCCTTGCGGTAGCGGTTCAACTCCTGGACGCTGGCAAAGCTGCGGTCGAAGAGCAGCGACAGGTTGTGCAGGATGCGCTCGACGACCTTGTTCTCCCAGACCGCGTCGAACTGGATCTGCTTGTCCAGCCAATGCTCGAGCCACTCCGGATTCGGCACGCGGCTCTGGATCGTGTCGCGCGGGAACAGGCGCTCGTTGACATGCAGGTTGGTCGGGTGCAGCGCCTGCGCGGTGCGGCGCGCGCTGGCCATCAGCACGCCGACCTTGGCGAACGCGGCGCGCGCTTCGTCGCCGAAGCGGCCCATCGCGCGCTTCATGTAGCGCAGGTAGGCGCCGCCGTGGCGGGCTTCGTCGCGGGCCAGGGTTTCGTAGATGGTCTTGATGACCGGCTCGGTGTGCCACTCGGCAGCGCGCCGGTACCAGTGATTCAAGCGGATCTCGCCGCAGAAGTGCAGCATCAACGTCTCCAGCGCCGGCGCCGGGTCGAACTCGAAGCGCACCTCGTGCAGCTCGGCTTCGGTGGGCACGAGGTCGGGCCGAAAGCGGCGCAGGTACTCCATCAGCACGAGAGAGTGCTTCTGCTCTTCGAAGAACCAGACGCTCATGAAGGCCGAGAAGTCGCTGTC
>JANNJX010000010.1:0-2265 GCA_031396005.1 Burkholderiales bacterium | reverse complement strand
GTCACCTTGACGCCGGACTTCTCGTTTTCCTTGTTGGTGGCAACACGGAAGGCTTCGAGTTCGGTGATGTCGGCATCGTCGTGGTTGGTGACATGCGGGATGACGACCCAGTTGCGGTGCAGATTCGCGCCGCTGATCTTCTTGATGCGCGACAGGTCCTTGCGCTCGGTCTCGCCGAACTTGCTGAAGTCGACTTGCGGCCACGGCAAGAGGCCAGGGAACGCGCCGGCTGCCGCTGCGCTCGCGGGCGCTTTGCCTTTCTGCGCTGCGGTCTGCGTGTCACCCGACATCACGCCCTTGACGAAGCCCTGCACGTCGGTCTGTGTGATGCGGCCCTTCGGGCCCGAGCCTTTGACTTCTGTGAGCGGCACGCCGAGTTCGCGCGCGAACTTGCGGATGCTCGGCGAAGCGTGGGGCAACGTGCCTTTGCTCGCACTCGGCTCGTGCGAAGGCATTGTTCCCGCGTCCGTTCGCGCAGAGCTTGTCAAAGCGCCTTGTGCCGCGGGCCCTTCGACAGGCTCAGGGCGAACGGGTGCTGAGGCAGGGGCGGGCGCAGCAGCACCACCCGCATCCTCCAGCACCACCAGCGGCGAGCCCATGTTGACCTTGTCGCCGACCTTCACCACCACCGTCTTGACAACGCCCGCGTGCGACGACGGGATCTCCATCGACGCCTTGTCGCTCTCGACCGTGATCAACGATTGCTCGACTTTCACCGTGTCGCCCGGCTTGACGAAGACCTCGATCACGGCCACGTCCTTGAAGTCGCCGATGTCGGGCACGGCGACGTCGATCGTGCCGCCCCCACTCGGCGCGGCGGCGGCCGGTGGCGGTGGCGCCGCGACCAGCGCCGGCTGCACCGGTGCCGCGGCCGGCGCTGGTGCAGCGGCTGCGCCGCCCGCCGCGTCCAGCATCAGCACCAGCGAGCCTTGCTTGACCTTGTCGCCGATCTTCACCTTGAGCTCATTGACGACGCCTGCAGCCGACGACGGAATCTCCATCGACGCCTTGTCCGACTCGACCGTGATCAGCGACTGTTCCGCCGTCACCGCATCACCCGGCTTGACCAGCAGCTCGATTACCGCGACTTCATCGAAGTCGCCGATGTCGGGCACCTTGATTTCAACCAACGCCATGTTTCTTCTCCGTGCTCGTTATGCGTACAGCGGGTTGATCTTGTCGGCGGCGATGCCGTACTTGGCGATCGCTTCGGCCACTTTGGTGAACGGCAGCGAGCCGTCGTCGGCCAACGCTTTGAGCGACGCGACGACGATGTAGTGCCGGTTGATCTCGAAGTGCTTGCGCAGCTCGCTGCGGAAATCGCTGCGGCCGAAGCCGTCGGTGCCGAGCACCTTGTACGTGCGGCCCTTGGGGATGAAGGCGCGAATCTGCTCGGCATAGTTCTTCATGTAATCGGTCGAGGCGATCACCGGGCCGTGATGCTTCTCCAACTGATGCGTGACGAACGGTATCTTCGGCTCGGCCGCCGGGTGCAGCATGTTCCAGCGCTCGCAGTCCTGGCCGTCGCGCGTCAGTTCGTTGAAGCTCGGGCAGCTCCAGACGTTGGCCGCCACGCCCCACTCTTTCTCCAACAACTCCTTGGCTGCCATCGACTCGCGCAGGATCGTGCCGCTGCCGAGCAGGTTGACGCGTGGTGTCTTCTTCGCGCCCTCTTGCAGCAGGTACATGCCTTTGAGAATCTGCTCTTCAGTGCCCGCCTTCAAACCCGGCATCGCGTAGTTTTCGTTGAGCAGCGTGATGTAGAAGTAGACGTTGTCCTGCTTCTCGACCATGCGCTTCAGGCCGTGGTGCAGGATCACGCCGACCTCGTGCGCAAACGTCGGGTCGTAGGAGATGCAGTTGGGAATCGTGCCGGCCAGGATGTGGCTGTGGCCGTCTTCGTGCTGCAGGCCTTCGCCGTTCAGCGTCGTGCGCCCCGACGTGCCACCGAGCAAAAAGCCCCGGGCCTGCATGTCGCCAGCCGCCCACGCCAGGTCGCCGATGCGCTGAAAGCCGAACATCGAGTAGTAGATGTAGAACGGAATCATCATGCGGTTGTTCGTCGAATACGACGTCGCCGCCGCGATCCAACTGGCCATGCCGCCGGCTTCGTTGATGCCCTCTTGCAGGATCTGGCCGTTGACCATTTCCTTGTAGTACATGACCTGTTCTTTATCGACCGGCGTGTACTTCTGCCCTTCCGGGTTGTAGATGCCGATCTGGCGGAACAGCCCTTCCATGCCGAAGGTGCGCGCTTCATCGACC
>JANNJX010000814.1:0-7700 GCA_031396005.1 Burkholderiales bacterium | reverse complement strand
CTTGCTCGCCACCGTAGGGTGCCGCAGCACGTCGAACGCGACGACATCGAGTTTGACGCCGGTCAGCGACAGTGGCGGCGCTTCCCGCGCAACACGCTTCACGTCGCGCTGCATCTTCGGCGGCTTGCCGAACAGCACGTCTATCGGCATGTCGATGGCCTGCGTTCGTGAATCCGCGAGCACGAGCTGCGGCGCCTCGGTGGCCACACCGACAACGGCGAACGGGCAGCGCTCGCGCGCGCACATCATCTCGAACAACGGCAACTGGTTCGAGTCGAGCGCAATCACGTATCGCTCCTGGCTCTCGTTGCACCAGACTTCTTTCGGCGCCAGGCCGCTTTCTTCGAGCGGCACTTTGCTCAGATCGAAGCGCGCGCCTTTGCCGGCGCCATCGACCAACTCCGGAAACGCGTTGCTGATGCCACCGGCGCCGACATCGTGGATCGCCAGGATCGGGTTGTTCTCAGCGAGCGCCCAACAATGGTTGATGACCTCCTGCGCGCGGCGCTGGATCTCCGGGTTGCCGCGCTGCACCGAATCAAAGTCGAGCGCTGCGGTGTTGCTGCCCGCGGCCATCGAACTCGCCGCGCCGCCGCCCATGCCGATGCGCATGCCGGGCCCGCCGAGCTGGATCAGCAGCGTGCCGGCGGGGAACTGGATCTTCTTCGTCTGCGCGGCGTCGATCGTGCCGACGCCGCCGGCGATCATGATCGGCTTGTGATAGCCGCGACGCACGCCCGCCACGTCCTGCTCGTACACGCGGAAGTAGCCGCCGAGGTTCGGCCGGCCGAACTCGTTGTTGAAGGCCGCGCCGCCGAGCGGGCCCTCCGTCATGATCTGCAATGCACTGGCGATGTGCTCGGGCTTGCCGACCGGGTTTCGCTCCCACGGCTCGTTCGTGCCGGGCAGGTGCAGGTTGCTGACAGAGAAACCGGTCAGCCCGGCTTTCGGTTTTGCGCCGCGGCCGGTCGCGCCTTCATCGCGGATTTCGCCACCAGCACCGGTCGAGGCGCCCGCATGCGGCGAGATCGCCGTCGGGTGGTTGTGCGTCTCGACCTTCATCAGCACATGCGCAATGCCCTCACGCGGCCCGTACATCGGCGCATTGGTGAAACCCTGCGGCAGCCAGCGCGTCACCGGCCCGCCTTCCATCACCGCGGCGTTGTCGTTGTAAGCGATGACGGTGTGTTGCGGTGACAGCTTCTCGGTGTTGCGGATCATGCCGAACATCGACAGCGGTTGCTTCGCGCCGTCGATGATGAACTCGGCGTTGAAGATCTTGTGCCGGCAATGTTCGCTGTTGGCCTGCGCGAACATCATCAGTTCGACATCGCTCGGGTTGCGCCCCTGTTTGCGAAATGCATCGACGAGGTAGTCGATCTCGTCTCCCGAGAGCGCCAGGCCGAATTCGGCGTTGGCGCGCTGCAAGGCGCCGCGGCCCTCGGCGAGCACATCGACATGCGCCATCGGCTCGGCCTCACGCTCGTCGAACAGATGCCGCGCCGCGTCGCGCTCGTAGGCCACGCTCTCGGTCATGCGGTCGTGCAACAGCGCTGCGGCGGCGTCCAATTCGTCTGACGACAACGGCTTGTTGCCGAACAATCCGCTTTTGGTCTGCACGAGGAACTCGGTGACGCGTTCGACGCGGTGAACGCGAGCGCCGCAGTTGTGCGCGATGTCGGTGGCCTTGCTCGCCCACGGCGACACGGTGCCCAGGCGCGGCATGACGACGACGAGCGCGCCCTCGCCCTTCGTTGCGGCCTCGCCGTAGGTCAGCAGCGCGAACAGCTTGTCCTGCATCGCCCGGTCGAGCACCGCATCGCTCCACACCCAATGCACGAAGCGCGCGCTGACGCCGATGAGGCGCGGATTGATCTGCGACAAGCGTGCCAGCAACCCCTGCGAACGGAAGGCGGACAGCGCATTGCCGCCCTCGAAGTGCAGCAGATGCTTGGGGGCGGTGGTCATGCGGTGTAGGGGCTCGGTCAGCAAGCTGAGACAACCAATTTTACGGGTGGGATAATCGCGCCTCGATGGCCATAACGATCAAATCCCCCGCTGAAATCGACGCCATGCGCGTCGCCGGCCGCCTCGCCTCCGAGGTGCTCGACTTCCTCGCGCCGCACGTCGTTCCCGGCATCACGACGCTGCAGATCGACCAGCTCGCGCACGAATACATGGTCAACGTGCAAGGCACGATTCCAGCGACGCTGAATTACTCGCCGCCGGGCTACCCGCCTTATCCGGCCTCGCTGTGCACGTCGGTCAATCACGAGGTCTGCCACGGCATTCCCGCCGAGCGGCCCTTGAAGAACGGCGACATCGTCAACATTGACGTGACGGTCATCACCAAAGACGGTTGGCACGGCGACAACAGCCGCATGTATGTCGTCGGCGACGGCAGCATTGCGGCGAAGCGCCTGTGCCAGCTCACGTACGACGCCATGTGGAAGGGAATCGCCAAGGTCAAGCCCGGCGCGCGCCTGGGCGACGTCGGTCATGCGATCCAGATGTTCGCCGAGTACAACGGATTTTCCGTGGTCCGCGAGTTCTGCGGCCACGGCATCGGCCAGCGCTTTCACGAAGAGCCGCAGGTGCTGCACTACGGCCGCCCGGGCACGCTCGAAGAACTCGTGCCGGGGATGGTCTTCACCGTCGAGCCGATGATCAACGCCGGCCGGCGCGACATCCGCGAAGACCGCAAGGGCGGGCAGTACGACGGCTGGACCATCGTCACCAAGGATCGCTCGCTGTCGTCGCAGTGGGAGCACACGGTCGTCGTCACGGAAACCGGCTATGAAGTGCTGACGGTGTCGGCGGGAAGCCCGGCTGCGCCGCTCTTCGTGCCGGCGGGTTACGCCAGTAGACAAACCGCCACGGTCTGACCCCCCGTTCGGGCTGAGGTATCGAAGCCCAGCACCCCCAAGCACGGCCCTTCGATACCTCTGGGCGAACGGACTCGAAAAGCTCGACACGAATCCAATGTCCGCCGTCCTTCAACCTGGCACACCGGAAAACGGCATCGCCCGCCTGCGCCTGAAATATGGCGCCGACAAGAACGCCCTGATCGAAGACTTTGCCCAGGCGCGGCCGAGCGCGCAAGCCGCCGCAACGCTGACACGCGGCCTGGCGCGCCTGACAGACGCCGCGCTCACCGACCTGTGGAATGCGAGCCCGTTGCCGCCCGGTTCGGCGCTGGTGGCCTGCGGCGGCTACGGCCGCGGCGAGTTGTTCCCGCACTCCGACGTCGACGTGCTGGTGCTGCTGCCCGACGACATCTTGATCGAGTCGGCGCCGGGCCGCTCCCCAGCCGACTCGCTCCCCTCGGGGGACGGCAGCGCTGCTCCGCTGCCAGGGGGCCTGATGGACGCCAGGCCGGGGCTCGAACGTTTCATCAGCGCCTGCTGGGACATCGGCCTGGAAATCGGCTCGGCAGTGCGCACGATTGCCGAGTGCGCAGCCGAGTCGGCGCGTGACGTGACGGTGCAGACCACGCTGCTCGAAAGCCGCCACGTCACCGGCACGAAAAGACTGTTCGTCTCGCTGCGCGAGCGCCTGGGCCAGGACATGGACCCGCGCGCCTTCCTGCGCGCCAAGGTGCTGGAAATGCGCCAGCGCCACACCAAGTTCAACGACACGCCGTACTCGCTCGAACCGAACTGCAAGGAAAGCCCCGGGGGCTTGCGCGACTTGCAGGTGCTGCTGTGGGTCGCGCGCGCCGCGGGCCTGGGTCGCAGCTGGGCCGAGCTCGGCGGCAAGGGCCTGGTGACGCCGTTCGAGGTCAAGCAGTTGCAGCGCAACGAAGGCGTGCTGAAGATGATCCGCGCGCACCTGCACATCATCGCCGGCCGACGCGAAGACCGTCTCGTGTTCGACTTGCAGACAGCGGTCGCCGAGAGTTTCGGCTTCGCGCCGATCAAGGGCCAGCGCGTCTCCGAGCAGTTGATGCGGCGCTATTACTGGGCCGCCAAGGCCGTGGTGCAGTTGAACCAGGTCTTGCTGCTCAACATCGAGGAGCATGTGGCCGGTGAAGACGCGCCGCCGATGCGCCGCTTGAACGACAACTTCTTCGACCGCGGCGGCATGATCGAAGTCGCCAGCGACGATCTGTACCTGCGCCAGCCGCACGCCATTCTCCAAACCTTCCTCGTCTACACGCAGGAGGTGGGAGTCAAGGCGCTGTCGGCGCGCACGCTGCGCGCGCTCTACAACGCGCGTCATGTGATGAACGCAAAGTTCCGCAGCGACCCGGCGAACCGCGCCTGTTTCATGGCGATCCTGCTCCAGCCCGAAGGCCAGACGCACGCGCTGCGGCTGATGAACGAAACCTCGGTGCTCGGCCGCTACCTCTGGGTCTTTCGTCGCATCGTCGGCCAGATGCAGCACGACCTGTTCCACGTCTACACGGTCGATCAGCACATCCTGATGGTGGTGCGCAACGTGCGCCGCTTCTTCATCGCCGAGCATGCGCACGAGTACCCGTTTTGCTCGCAGCTCGGCGCCGATTTCGAGCGGCCCTACGTGCTCTACGTGGCCGCGCTCTTTCACGACGTGGCCAAAGGCCGCGGCGGCGACCACTCCACGCTCGGCGGCAGCGAGGCACGGCGCTTCTGCCGCGATCACGACGTGCCGGCAGACGATGCCCGGCTGATCGAGTTCCTGGTGCGTCATCACCTGACGATGAGCCACGTCGCGCAGAAGGAAGACTTGTCGGACACCGACGTCATCGCAGCCTTTGCCGAGATCGTCGGCGATGCGCGCACGCTGACCGCGCTGTACCTGCTCACCGTGGCCGACATCCGCGGTACCAGCCCCAAAGTCTGGAATGCGTGGAAGGGCAAGCTGCTCGAAGATCTGTTCCGGCTGACGCTGCGTTTCATCACGGCCGAGGGCGGCGCGCCGCCGAGCCCGGAAACCGAAGTCGAGTCGCGCAAGGCCGAGGCGCGCGCGCTGCTGGCGCTGGCCTCGCAGTTGCCGAACACCGAGAAGCCGCTGTGGGAGACGATGGACCTCGGCTACTTCATGCGCCACGACCCGGTCGATCTGGCCTGGCATGTGCGCATGCTGTGGCGCCATATCAAGGCCGCGCGGCCGGTGGTCAGTGCGCGCGCATCGCCAGTCGGCGAAGGCCTGCAGGTGCTCGTCTATGCGCCCGACATGTCCGACCTGTTCGCGCGCATCTGCGGCTACTTCGACAACGCCGGTTTTTCGGTGCTCGATGCCAAGGTTCACACCTCACGCAATGGTTATGGCCTCGACACCTTTCAGCTCGTGCACCCGCAGATCGACGAGGGCGATCAGACCGCCTACCGCGATCTGATCTCGCTGGTCGAGACGCAGCTCGTCGGCGCGTTGACGCACACCGGCCCGCTGCCCGAACCGCGGCGCGGGCGTGTGTCGCGGCGCGTCAAGAGCTTCCCGGTGACTCCTCGCGTCACGCTGCGCCCGGACGAGCGTGCGCAACGCTGGATCCTCTCGGTCAGCGCCAGCGACCGCACCGGCCTGCTCTACGCCATCGCGCGCGTGCTCGCCCGGCACCGCATCAACCTGCTGCTGGCCAAGATCAGCACGCTCGGCGAGCGCGTCGAAGACACCTTCCTCGTCGATGGCGAACCGCTGCAGCACAACCGCACGCAACTCGCCATCGAGAGCGACTTGCTCGACGCGTTGGCGCCGCCGGTGGCGGCATGACGTGCAAGAGCATCGCGGCCGAAGAGGCGATGGCAAAGCCCGGCGCCTTCGACACCCTCATCGACGCCCGCTCGCCCGCCGAATTCGCCGACGACCACTTGCCCGGCGCCGTCAACTGGCCGGTGCTCGACAACGACGAGCGGCGCGAGGTCGGCACCGAGTACAAGCAGGTCTCGGCGTTCGATGCGAGGAAGCACGGCGCGGCCATCGTCGCGCGGCGCGTCGCCGAGATCGTCGAGCAGCACGTGCAGGACAAGCCGCGCGAGTGGCAGCCGCTCGTCTACTGCTGGCGCGGCGGCCAGCGCAGCGGCACGCTGGCGTGGTTCTTGGGCCAGATCGGCTTTCGCACGCAGGTGCTGCAAGGCGGGTACAAGGCCTTTCGCGAGCAGGTGCGCGAGCAACTGAAGTCGCTGCCTGACCAGCTCGACTTCACCGTCATCGCCGGCCGCACCGGCAGCGGCAAAACGCGGCTGTTGCGAGCGCTGATCGACGAAGGCGCGCAAGTGCTCGACCTGGAAGCGCTGGCCAAACACCGCGGCAGCGTGCTCGGCGGCCTGCCGCACGATCCGCAGCCGACGCAGAAAGCCTTCGACACGGCGGTGTGGCATGCGCTGCACACCTTCGACCCGGCACGCCCGGTCTTCGTCGAAAGCGAGAGCCGCAAGATCGGCGCCGTGGCCGTGCCCGACGCGCTGCTCACGCGCATGCGCGCCGACAGCCGCGTCGTCATGGTCGAGATGCCCGATGCCGCGCGCGTGCAATTGCTGCTCGAGGAGTACGGCTTCTTCGCGCAGCAAGTAGAGCGCTTCTGCGGCCACCTCGACACCCTCGTCGAACTGCGCGGCAAGCAGACCGTGGCGCGCTGGAAGGCGCTGGCGCACGCAGGCTGCTGGGCCGAGGTCTTCGAGCAGATGATGCGTGAGCACTACGACCCGCTGTACCAGCGCTCGATGCAGCGCAACTTCGCCGGCGTCGGCAGCGCGCTGCAGCTCGCGCTGCCCGACGGCCAGGCCACGTCGATGCGCAACGCGGTGCAGGATTTGCTCGCTCGAGCATGAGCACCAGCATCACGCTGCCGCTGTGGCTGGTGCTGATCGCAGGCGTGCTCGCCGCCTGGGCCGTGCTCGACCGCCTGCTGCTGCCGAGCGCGCGCTGGTTCATCAAGAGCCGTGCCAACCGCGTGCTCGACCAAGTCAGCCGGCGCTTGAAGATCGGCATCCGGCCGTTCCAGCAGGTGAGTCGCCAGGCGCTGATCGATCGCCTGATCTTCGACGACAAGGTGCAGCAGGCGGCGCAGGCCTTTGCCGACGCGCGCCGCATGCCGCGCGAGGTGGCGCAGGGCCAGGTGCAGCGCTATGCGCGCGAGATCGTGCCGGCGTTCAACGCGTATGTCTATTTCCGCATCGGCTACTGGGCCGGCAAGACGCTGTCGCGCTTTCTCTACCGCGTGCGCATCGGCTACACCGACGACGCCGGCTTGAACGCGATCGCCGACAACGCGACGGTGGTCTTCGTCATGAACCACCGCAGCAACATGGACTACATCATCGCCTCGTACCTCGCCGCCGAGCGCGCCGCGCTGTCGTACGCCGTAGGCGAATGGGCGCGGACCTGGGGCCTGCGCCACCTGATCCGCGCCATGGGCGCGTACTTCGTGCGCCGCAACTCGAAGGACGATCTGTACCGCCGCGTGCTCGAACGCTACATCGCCATGGCCACTGAGGCCGGCGTGACGCAGGCGGTGTACCCCGAGGGCCGGCTGACGCGCGACGGCGCTTTGGGCGCTCCTCGCTTCGGCGTGCTCGACTACATGCTTCGCGGCTTTCACACCCATGGCGAGCGCGACCTCGTCTTCGTGCCGCTCGGTCTGAACTACGACCGCGTGCTCGAAGACCGCACCCAACTGCTGGCCGGCGACGCCACCGCCGCACAGCCCGGCGGCCTGCGCGCGCTGGCGCGCACGCTGGGCTTCGTCGGCGCGCAAGCGTCATTGCTGCTGCGCAGCCGAT